>CAJVCJ010000042.1 GCA_910595855.1 Candidatus Thioglobus vulcanius
GGCATTGAGGCTATTTTTACAGCACTAGCTCTAAGGGATCAAGTTGCTCCACCAACCATTAATATTTTCAATCAAGATGAAAAATGTGATTTAGATTATTGCGCCAATGAAGCTAGAGATTTAAATATGAAATATGCCATTTCTAATTCATTTGGTTTTGGTGGTACTAACGGCAGCATCTTACTTTCTAAAATCTAAAAAAAATGCCTGGCATTTGCCAGGCATCTTATCAATGATTAACACTTGGTAGAATTATTTTTCGATAACTAAATCTACACCTTTGATTTGATCTGCATTAGAAACTAAATCTTTAATGAATTCATAAATAGCCATTGCACCATTTTGTACACTAGAGAGTGCAGCTTCTTTATTAACAAGTAACGCCCAACTCTCTTCTGTAGAAACAAATTGAACTGCACCGCCAATGAGTGCCAAGATAACAATAACACTTAAAATAAATTTAATCATAATCTAATCTTCCTTCAAAAATAATAACAGGCATTGTACCTAATTTGCAATACCATTTGCCTTTAACAAAGCTTTAATGCTTGGCTTTTTACCTCTAAACATCTCGTAACTATCCATAAAATCTCGACTGCCACCACTTTCTAAAATATGATGTAAAAAATCTAAAGAAGCTTGAGAGCCAATTCCACCGGAAGATTGAACATAATAGTAAGCATCTGCTGCTAACACTTCTGCCCATTTATAGCTAAAGTATCCTGCTGCATAACCACCTGAAAAAATATGTCCAAACGTATTTAAAAAACGACTTTCTGCAATGCTAGACATAAGTGCAGTATCTTTACGAACCTCATTCAAAATCTTATAAGTATCTTCAGAACTTGAATGTGTCTTTAAATCCCATATTGAAAATTCACATTGACGCAACATACCCATGGCCGATTGGAAGTTTTTAGATTTAATTAATTTGTCGTATAAGTCATCTGGCAACATTTTTTTGGTTTGATAATGCTCAGACATTGACATTACTACATCGCGCTCATAACAAAAGAATTCCATGTACTGACTTGGTAATTCAACACCATCCCACGGAACGCCAGATATACCTGCTGCACAAGCATATTCAACTTTGGTCAATACATGATGAAGTGCGTGGCCGAACTCATGAAAAATAGTCACAATTTCATCAAACTCAAACAAGGCTGGCTTGCCATCAGTTGGCGAGTTTAAATTGCAAACAACAAAAGCAACCGGCTTCTCATGATTTTGTAATGGCTGATAATCAGCCATCCAGGCTCCACCTCGCTTATCTTTTCTTGCATATAAGTCAAGATAAATCTTGCCTATCAACTCATCACCTTTGCTTATTTGTAAGACGCGAGCATCCTTGTGATAGCTTGGCTCGTTAATTTCTTTCAAGCTAACTTTGTATAAATTTTCAATGGTTGAAAACAACCCTTCTAATACTTTGCTTTCAGGAAAATATGGTGTAAGTTCAGATTTCTTAAAGCCAAATTTTTGTTCTTTTAATTGTTCACTATAAAAACCCAAATCCCAAGGTTTTAAATCTATACCGGAGAATTTGGTCAATTCATCTAATTCAGATTGCGCCTGAGGTTTTGACTTCTGAACTAAACTCATTAAGAATTCCAACACTTGATCAGTACTCTCAACCATCTTCGCCTCGATTGATAGTTGTGCATAGTTATCAAAGCCAAGTATGTTGGCCATCTCATATCTCAACGCAAGGATTTCATCCATGATAGCTTTGTTATCATAATCAGGTGATGTAATACCCAGTTCAGATGCTCGTGAGACATAAGCACGATACACCTCTTCTCGCAAATCTCTATTATCAAGATAAGTCATTACATCCATATAAACAGGCACTTGAAGGTTAAGTTCGTAACCCTCATCTGTTTTAATCTTTGCAAGCTCAGCTTCACCATAACCCTTTAACTGCTCAAGATTAACAGCCTTTGTCCATTCATTAGTAGACTTGAGTGAGTTTTTAGAAAACTGACTACTCAACAAGCTTAGCTTCTCTTTAATTTGTTTAAAGCGCTTTGAGTCTTCACCCTCTAATCCAACACCAGACAACTCAAAACCATCAATTGACTCTTTTAGAATGTGTTGCTGCTCCTTATTGAGCTCAGTATTTTTAAGATTTTTAAAGGCTGCATATAGCGCCTTGTTGCTTGATATATCAGAATAAAAATTAGTAATAATTGGCAGTGTTTTTTCATACTGCTCGTTAAACTCATCATTAAACATTACTGCATTTAGGTGTGAGTTAACACTAGTCAACCTACCCAGCTCACATTCAAAATCATCAAAATTAGCAACCACACTATTCCAGTCTTTACCTTTTTCAGCTAGTGCGACAACCTCCAGTCCTTTTTGAGTAAGGCCTTCAATTGTTTGTACGATGTTTTTTGGATGAAAGTTTGGCTTCATGTTTGTGAACTTGATTGATTTGATTGAAGGTAATTTTACTGATTATCCACTCATCAAAAGAATGTTTTATTACTCAGATTAATACCCGTATAGATCAAAGTAGTGCGCTATTCTAAGGATGGAAATCTTAAAAATAAGGAAGGTTGCATTAAAGACAACTAAATTTAGTAGTTTTTAATGCTTTTGATTTCTCCATTCTTATGATAGTTTGTTGCTTTTAACTTCTTACCGTTAACAGCCTCTACAATTCTTTTTATTTTGCCGTTCTCATAATAAAAGGTTGACTTAGACACCTTGCCATTTGTAACCTCTCCAACCCCCTTAATCGAGCCAGAATCGTAATAAACGGTTAATTTTTCTTGCTTGTCATTGGCATATTCTAGAATTTTTGTAATTCTACCAGTTTTATCATAATTGATTCTTTTTGATAACTTCCCATCAATTCGCTCTCTAACTTGCTCAACCTCACCAGTTGGAAAATATGTTTTAGTGCTGTCCGCTAAAGTTTGAAATGAAACCCCCAGAATGATTAACCCGAAAAATATAGATTTTCTAATTGACTTTCTCATTGTTTATTTTTGATGGTAATAATTAAGTGTCGAATATAGGCTAATAACC
>CAJVCJ010000043.1 GCA_910595855.1 Candidatus Thioglobus vulcanius
GTCTTCATAATAACTCGTGTATAACTTCAATCTGAATAATCGGACTATTATAATCACTTTTACGTATCGATGTTGAACTATCGACTTATATTCTTATTAAAAAATCTATTCTCAATTTTCTCAATAATAAAAGCAATTATCAAGATTAGCAGCCAAGCCAGCACCATAGTTACCACACTATGACCAAAAAAATGATCGCCAATAAACATCTTATATCCTGCTGTACTCCAGCCTAATGCCATAATAATGACTAATATATTTCTCCTTGATCTTGCTGCTACAAATAAAAACAATAATGCCAAAAGAGAGAAGCCACCACTTGCATGACCTGCAGGATAGCATCTTGCGGCTGGTCTTTGCTGATCAATACTTAAACTTTCAAACAAACCTATATGCTGGTAAGGGCCGCCATACTCTACTAACTGGTTGGGGCAAGGCATGTTGGTCGCCTCTTTTAATGCACCTACTGTTAGAGGTACGACAATCCCTGCCAAAACAACAATTATCATGCCTTTGGTATTTTTCTTAACCCAATTAAATCTCCTTAGAAAAATCAATGAAAATAATAAGAATAGGACTAGTGATATAAATATTTTTTTAATGCCACTGTAGAAAATTAAATCAAGTAGTGGATTATTTCTATCAACCAACCAAATTTGAGTATCGTTGTTATATATTAGAGATTGGACAATGGCATCAACTGATGAAAACTCAAATAAAACAACAACCAAAACAAGCGTAGTTGCCACTATAGGAATACTATAAAAACCCTTACTCATATATTAAATAGTCCATCTTTTTATCATAAACATTGGTATCAACATTCATCAAGCCAAGCAATGTATGAAATAGGCCGTCATGTGTTTTGGCTTGTTTAGATTTTTGCTGAAGGGATTGGAGGTCAATTTCTTTTGAAAATTGATCATCAAACCACATAATAGAACTAACATGAGTTTGCTCTTTTGGCGCCATAAAATACGGCATTCCATGTAGGTATAAGCCCTTTTCTCCAAGAGATTCGCCATGATCACTCATATACAACATGGCTGTTTTATGTTCTTTTTGATTATTTTTTAATAGCTCAATCACTTTGGCAAGGAAATAATCTGTGTAAAGTATAGTGTTATCGTAGGCATTATTAATTTGCTCGTTTGTACATTCATTGAGCTGGTTAGTCTTACATACGGGTGTAAATTGTTCAAACTCTTTTGTATAGCGCTTATAGTAAGCCGGTCCGTGACTGCCCATCATATGTAAAACAATCATAATATCTTTGTTTTTTCGTGCATCAATATAAGACTGTAAGCCTGGCAACATGCCCTCATCTCTACATTCAATATCACAAATAGTATTTATCTTATCTGATTTATAATCTTGATATTCAATTCGATCTGCTACACTTTTTGAGCTGGAGTTGTTATCACGCCATAGCACTTCTACACCCGCTGTTGACAAGACATCTAGCGCATTACTCATATTCTTTCCTTGAGTATGAGAATAGTCACTCTTGGTTAAGCTTGAAAACATACAAGGCAAAGATACGGCGGTATCAGTACCACACGAACTCATTTGCTCAAAACTAATAACATCCTGTTGAGCAAGTAGTGGATTGGTATCTCTTTTATAGCCATTTAATGAAAATCGATCAGCCCTTGCAGTTTCTCCTGCTACTACAATAATTAGCTTACTTGTTTTGTCACTTCGTTGAATGGTTGCATCCTGTCCAATGGTAACAAAAGGCGTATCTATACTTTTAAATTGATTATTTATATGTTTGCCAATTGCATACATAAAATAAGTTGGGTTGATGTGTAGCCTAAGCTGCTTATTCTCTCTTGCAAAGGAAGTGTAAGCTTTAGAGAAGGCTAGCGTAACCAATACAAATACAATGATTAAAACCACGATAGCTCTAAATCTACGCCATAGCTGGGCATTAAAGGAATGCTTTTGAAGTGTTACCCGATATACCCACACAGAAGGCAGAACACCTAGCATTACAAAATAGGCAGCCAGTTTAATGTTAAATAAATCCATTGATTCTGCCAAATTAGTTTCCATACTGTTGACAATCATATTGTCATCAAAAATAGTTCCGTAATTATTGGAAAAATAGCTTACGATAGAGGAGGCTAATAATATAAAAATCAGAATTGGCTTAACACTATAACGATAAGCCACCAATAATAATGCGATTGACAGGAATGCAAAAAGCCAAATAAACAGCGAAACAACAAAAGCTAAATTATCATGAAGAGGGTAGATAGCCACTGTCTCTGTAAAAAATTTAACATTGCCCACTAGGGTCACAAATAGTGACACGATAAGCACAAGCGATATAAGAGAAATTTTATGAGTAATCTTCATGAATTATACTAATAACGATAAATATTGATTATTATATTACGTAACAAGAACCCTTAACAACTAACAATGATTAATTCACACGCTCATTTAGATTTTGATTCTATGAATACAATTGCTCAAAATGCAATTGCAATTGTGCCTAGTATTGGCA
>CAJVCJ010000044.1 GCA_910595855.1 Candidatus Thioglobus vulcanius
TATTTAAATCTCTAGCTTCATTGGCGCAATAATCTAAATCACATTTTTCATCTTGATTGAAAATATTAATGGTTGGTGGAGCAACTTGATCCCTTAGAGCTAGTGCTGTAAAAATAGCCTCAATGCCGCCTGCTGCACCTAATAAATGGCCAGTCATAGATTTGGTCGAACTCATCACCAACTTGTAAGCATGATCACCCAGGGCTAGTTTAGCTGCATCAGTCTCGGCTTGGTCACCTGCAGGTGTTGAAGTTCCATGCGCATTAATGTAGTCAATTTGATCCGCGTTAACACCAGCATTCCTCATGGCATTTTTCATACAACGTGCTGCACCTTCACCACCTTTAGAGGGTAGGGTCATGTGATAAGCATCACCACTCATTCCGTAACCAAGTACTTCGGCATAAATCTTAGCGCCTCGCGCTTTAGCATGCTCATATTCTTCCAATACAACAACGCCAGCACCATCACCAAGCACAAAGCCGTCACGATCTTTATCCCAAGGGCGAGAGGCTGTGGCCGGATCATCGTTCCGTGTAGATAGTGCACGAGCCGCGGCAAATCCACCTAGGCCACAATTGGTGGTAGACATTTCAGCACCACCAGCAATCATGACATCGGCATCGCCATATTCGATTAAACGAGATGCATCGCCAATATTGTGAGTTCCTGTTGTACAAGCAGTAACAATTGCAAAATTAGGGCCTTTAAAGCCATATTTGATGGATAAATTGCCCGAAATCATATTAATGATAGAAGAGGGTACAAAGAAAGGTGAAATGCGTTTAGCACCTTTCTCTCTAAATAGATCAGCCGTCCTTTCGATTGTACCCAAGCCACCAATACCAGCACCAATGGCAACGCCAATGCGCTCAGCATTTTCTTCAGTAACTTCAATGCCACAATCTTCAAAAGCTTGGATACCTGCGGCCATGCCATAATGAATAAATGTATCCATTTTTTTGGCATCTTTTGGCTTTAAAAAATCAGTAATTTCAAAGTTTTTAATGGAGCCACCAAAGGTGACCGACTGACCATCTGTCTCAAGATTTGTTAGTGAGTTAATGCCAGATTTTCCAGCTAAGATATTCTTCCAAGACTCATCAATGGTATTCCCCACAGGTGAAACAATACCCATTCCAGTAATAACAACTCTTCTTTTACTCATAACTCACCACATTTAAAAAATAAAAAAGGCGCTTAATTCGGTGAAGAAAGCGCCTTATTGTTTAGCCAACTAAACGTAAAGATTACAAATTGTTGTTAATGTAATCAATCGCAAGTTGAACAGTTGTAATAGTTTCTGCTTGATCATCAGGAATTTCACAGTCAAACTCTTCTTCAAGAGACATAACTAATTCAACAGTATCTAGAGAGTCAGCACCTAAGTCATCAATGAACGAAGCGTTGTTGTCGATATCACCACTTACGTCTAATTGTTCAGCTACAACCTTTTTAACTCTTTCCTCAATGCTCATTTGATACTTCCTGTTTGGTTTAATAAAGTTATTATTTTATCGGTTATTGGCTACAAAGCAAGACTAAATTAGAAATAAATAGAATTAATTTTGATAGCGAGTTGGGTCATTAATACCGGCTTTATTAAAGCCTAGTTTGCGATATTCACAGGCGTCACAAACACCACAAGCCTCACCTTTGTCATTGGCTTGATAGCAGCTTGTTGTGTTTTTGTAATCTACTCCCAAGCTTAATCCTAATTGAATAATTTGAGCTTTATTGAGCTTTATTAATGGCGTATGAATACTAATTTTTTGACCTTCAACACTTTGCTTAGTGGCTAGATTTGCCATTATCTCAAAAGCATCAATATATTCTTGTCGACAATCGGGATAGCCAGAATAATCAAGTGCATTGACACCGATGAAAATATTTTGACAATCTAGCACTTCTGCCCATGCAAGTGCATAAGATAAAAATATAGTATTTCTAGCTGGTACATAGGTAACTGGGATTTCGTCGCTTTCAACAAAATTTGGCACATCAATATTATCGTCCGTTAAAGCTGATCCACCAATATCTGAGAGTGATATCTTCATCACTCGGTGCTCAGCAGCTTCAAACTGAGAGGCAACCATGGCAGCTGACTTTAACTCCGACTTTTGTTTTTGTCCATAATCAAAACTTAATGCATAACATTCATAACCTTGAGATTGTGAAATGGCTAGCACTGTGGTCGAGTCTAGGCCACCAGATAGTAAAACAACGGCCTTTTTAATGGATTTAGACATTGGCTAAATTACCTTTCTCTTCTAGCCATTTTTTACGATCAGGGGCACGTTTTTTACTTAATAGCATATCCATTGTTTGTTCAACTTGTAGTGGGTTGTCAAGTGTTAATTGAATAAGGCGTCTTGTGTCTGGCAGCATGGTGGTTTCACGTAGTTGGGAAGGGTTCATTTCACCCAGCCCTTTGAAGCGCTGAACTTGAATTTTAACACGCTTATTGTCCGATTCTATCTTGCGAATAATGGCGTCACGCTCACCATCATCCAGCGCATAGTGAACCTGTTTGC
>CAJVCJ010000045.1 GCA_910595855.1 Candidatus Thioglobus vulcanius
TTACACTAATTTTTACTGCGTATTGTTAGCCACCAGGTTAACATTATAAATTGCAGTATTAATAATGGAAGAACGGATAGCAGTACCACTTCCCAGCCGAAGTTAAAGACAAACCAGCCGGCTGATAGCGAAGCGATGGCCTGCAGGCTAAAAATTAAAAAGTCGTTGAGCGATTGAACTTTGAATTTTTCATGTTCGTGATAGGTGCTAGGTAATAAACTGGTGCCACCGATGAATAAGAAATTCCAACCCAGTCCTAATAAGATGAGTGCCATCCAATAGTTGTCTAAAGCATGGCCCGTGTAGGCGATGGCAATACATACAAAATACAGTAGCACACCTGCAATCATCATTTTACTAAGCCCTAATAGTTTGACGATGAATGGCGTAAATAGGGAGGGTAGAAACATGGCAATGACGTGTGATTGGATAACGAATTTGGTGTGTTCAAGTGAAAAGTTATCAATGATGTGCATACTCATTGGCGTTGCAGTCATGATGTAACTCATTACTATATAGCCAACAGCGGCGCTGGACATGGCAATAATGAATACGGGCTGTTTGATGATGACAGATAAACCACGAGCAGGAATATCTTGTGTTTCATCAGTAACCATGGTTTGTTGGTAAAACCATAAAAATGCAAAAGCAAGAAAAAAACAGCCACTTAACAAAACAAAAGAGCCAACAAAGCTTGTGTCAAATAAGTCCTTTCCTAGGGTGGCTAATTCAGGCCCCAAGAAAGCAGAGACTAAGCCGCCAATCAGTACTGCTGAAGTAGCCGTCGCTCTAAGATTTTCAGAAACACTTTCAATTGCAGCAAACCTAAACTGATTCATAGTGGCTGTGGTAATGCCAAATAGAAAAGTGGCCATGCAGAATAAGTAGAAAGATTCAATTATGAGCGCGGTAATGGCTAACGATATAATTACCAATGTGTACACACAAACGCCGAGAAAGGTTCGGCGTCGGCCAATGATGGACATGATTCGATTAATCGGAATAATGCCACTCGCGGTGCCAACCACAATCATTGCCACGGGCAACGTAGATAGGCTTTCAACTGGCGCTAAGGATTGACCAATAATGCCGCCTAAAAAAATTACAAAAACACTGAGTGACATAAACAATGACAAGCTGGCTGTCAGTATCCAGACGTTGCGCGGTAGTGCAAACATTTATTTCTTAGTAGGGCGTTGCCAGTTTTTTAGAGTGGTTTGTTTAGATCGGCTTAAGCTAAGTTGATTATCTGGCACGTCTTTGGTGATGGTTGATCCAGCACCAATGGTGGCATTTTTACCAATGGTGACTGGAGCGATGAGTTGCGTGTCTGAGCCGACGAATGCACCGTCTTCAATCGTAGTTTGGTGTTTATTGACGCCATCATAATTACATGTAATTACGCCAGCACCGATATTAACCTCTGAGCCTATAGTAGTGTCACCAACATAACTTAAATGCGAGACTTTTGAGCCTTTGCCAATGGTAGATTTTTTTACCTCGACAAAATTACCAATTTTCGCATTTTCACCAATATTGGCCTCTGGGCGAATTCGAGCGAATGGACCAATTGATGCACCATTGCCAATGAGGGCGTCTTCAATGACAGAATTTGGAAATATAACTACATTATTGCCGATTTTAGTGTTTTTTATATTGCAGTTAGCTGCAATTGTCGTATTATTTCCTAGTGAAACATCGCCTTCAATCACTACATTGATATCGATCTCACAATCTTGGTCAAAATTTAGTGTGCCTCGACAATCAAAACGTGCCGGATCTTTTAGTGTTAATCCTTGCTGCATAAAGCTAACAGCTTGATTTTTTTGAAAGACTCTTTCTAGCTCTGCAAGTTGTACTTTGTCATTAACGCCTGCCACTTCAAATTCATCAGTGGTGATAATAGATTCAACAATTTTTTTATCATTAACGGCAGACTCGATGATATCGGTTAAATATAATTCACCCTGAGCATTGTCTGAATTTAAGGCAGCCAAGTATTTTTTAAGTAATTGTGTGTTAACCGCCATAATGCCAGTATTAGCTTCGCAAATTTCAAGCTGCTCTGCATTAGCATCTTTTTGTTCAACAATAGCTTGAATGATGTTGTTATGACGAACAATGCGACCATAGCCAGTTGGATTATTTAATATAACAGACAACAAAGCGATACCAGAATCTTCTGCAGCGTTAATGAGCTGTCCTAACGTTTGAGGCTGAATAAGCGGTACATCACCATACAATACTAGCGATATCGAATCGTCCTCAATATGTGGCATGGCTTGCGCAACCGCATGACCAGTACCAAGCTGTTCTACTTGCTCAACCCAGTTGATTGAATCATCATTAATTGTTTGTTGAACTTGGTCGCCACCAAAGCCATAAACTACGTGCACTTTTTGGCTAATGGCTTTAGCCTGAACCAGAACATGCCCTAATAAGGTGTTATCAGATAAGGTTTGTAACACCTTTGGTTTTGATGAGTTCATGCGCGTGCCTTTGCCCGCTGCAAGAATAATAGCGTGAATATTGTTCATTTAAAAGTCTTCTACAATAGGGTTTTGGTCTAAATATTCTTCAGTAACACCTGGCACAATAAAGCTTATAGTGCCAACAACTTGCCCATCTTTACGACCTACGTTATAAATAACAGCACGCATTTTTAAAGGGGCATCATTGAAAATTTCGGAAAATTTTTGAGATTTTCTTGATTGAGTGACAAACTCATCTTTACTGATAAAAGTATATTTAATGCGAAGTTTTTGATAGGCTTCATTTTCAAATTCAGCAATCATTTTAGTGAATTCATCTTTATTAAATGTATTGCTACTCACCTCTAAAATGTCAAACTTATCGGCGCCATCTTCAATTAAGACCAAATCAAATTGTGTTTTAAGCACGTGGAACATTTTTTTAATTTTGCCAACATCACTAAGCGGCATCATTAATAAAACTGATACCAAACGATCTCCAAGAAAGCGAAATGCAAGCTCTGCACTTTCACCAGCTAATGAGTGTTTTTGCAAACATAAAGTGCCTTGTTCGTATCGATCAGAGCAGTCTTCTAGAGGATGTGATTTTTGTAAAAAGACTTTTGGCATGCCGACTAAGTATTGCTTATAAAGTCGGATTTGTTCATTGGCAACACTTGGTGTGGCGAATAAAAATAATAAACTTAATAGTAGTAAGCGCTTCATACAATAAACCATTTTAACTTGACTTATATTGTAAACGCTTACACCCGTAAATATAATAAAATTGCCTGATATGAGTAATTCTTGTTTTCACTGTGGGCTAGAGGTCACTAACTACAATCGCATTCAGGCGAATATCAATCAATCATCCCATGATTTTTGTTGTGCGGGCTGCGCGAGCGTGTGTCAAACTATCTATCAGAGTGGCTTGGGCGCTTTTTATCAGCAGCAAACCAGCTCAATTTTGCCAGCAGTAGATCTTGAATATCCACTTGAATTTTATGATGCACCAGCTTTTCAGCAGCCATTTTTAGAGGTTGCTGACGAAGGCGAAAAGATTATCACCTTAATCAGTGACACCATTCATTGTGCTGCTTGCGTATGGTTAATTGAGAAATCTATTGGCTCACTATCGGGTGTAAATTGGGTTAGAGCCAGCCTGACTGATAAACGTATTAGAATTAGCTGGCAAGAGGGAGATGTTCAATTATCAGACATTATGCAGCGTCTGGCCGATTTGGGCTACAGTGCTATGCCGTATGAGCAAAATATAGCTGAAAAAATCGCTAATAAGTCTAATAAGGCCATGCTCTATAAAATTGGCTTTGCAGCATTTACCATGATGAATTTATTGTGGATCTCTATTGCTATGTATACGGGAGCAAGTGATGGCAAGTATTATCACTATTTCCAATGGCTTGGATTTGCACTGGCAACACCAACTTTGTTTTATTCAGGTCTTGGATTTTTAACCAGCGCCTATAACGGCTTGAAAAATGGTGTGATGAATATGGATGTGCCGATCAGTATTGGCGCCTTAACAACTTATTTTTATTCAGTTTATGTGCTGCTTGGCTTTTCTGCCAAGGGCGAGGTTTATTTTGATACGGTCGTGAATTTTATCTTTGTGATTTTGATTGGTCGATATCTGGAGAGCTCGGCTAAAAAATCATCTATTTCCGCATCCAGCTCTTTGCAGCAGCTTCAGCCGAAAGTTGCCCTAGTCATAAAAGCTGACGAGGAGATTATCACCCCGATTAGCGCTATTGGCATTAATGATCGAGTTTTGATTAAGCCAGGTGAGCGTATTCCAGTTGACGGGCGTGTTGTATTTGGCGCTAGTGAGGCTGATGAATCGTTACTCACAGGAGAATCTAAACCAATTACTAAGGGTGTGGGCGATGAAGTATTTGCAGGTTCTGTTAATGGACAGGGCGCTTTAGAAATACTAGTTGAAAAAACATTGAAGCAATCTGTCTTAGGAAAGATTGTAAGTTTGGTAGAAAATACCCAACATAATAAAAGTTCAATTGTTTGTAGTATTGATAAAATTATTCCGTATTTTGTTGCCATTACGCTACTACTGGCAACAGCTACTTTTATTTATTGGTATCCACAAGACTTTGATCTAGCTTTGCTTAGTGCGACCAGTGTATTGATTATTACTTGCCCTTGTGCGTTTGGCCTGGCAACACCAATGAGTATTGCTGTGGCAAGTGGTGTGGCCATTAAAGACAAAATTTTGATTAAAAATAGCGATGCCTTTGAAGTGTTGGATCAAGTAGATTGGGTAGTCTTTGATAAAACCGGAACCTTAACGTTGGGTGAGTTTGAAATTACTCAGATAGAATCTGATCGAACAGATTTTATTCAAATTATGGCTAGCATTGAAAAGCGCTCTGAGCACCCATTAGCCAAGGCAATTGTGGCACAATATAATGATAAACTTTTAAGTATTTCTGAGTTTATCTCAATACCAGGTCAAGGTGTAAGCGCCACTATTGAAGACCAGGTATATAAGGTTGGACGCTTATCATTTGTAAATGATGATCATCAGGTGGATCAACAGATGTTGGATAAATCTAAACAAATCGAGCACGAAGGGGCGAGTTGTATTTGGTGCTCTAGTCCGCAAGGTGTTTTAGGCTTTGTGGCGTTATCAGATCAAATAAAGGCTGATGCCAAAATGGTTGTTAAACAATTACAAGCGCTAGGTAAGCAGGTGAGTATTTTAAGTGGTGATAGCCAAGCAGTCACTGAAAAAGTAGCCAATTATTTGAACATTAAGCATATTGTTGCTCAAGCGTTACCAGTTGATAAAGCAAACTATATTAAACAGTTACAAGAAAAGCAGTGTGTCTTAATGATTGGCGATGGCGTGAATGATGCGCCTGCTTTAGTACAAGCAGATACCAGTATGGCGATTGGATCGGGTAGTGATGTTTCTGTTAATCATTCAGATGTGGTGTTGTTAAAACCTACCTTGTCGCCCATTATTACAATGATTAATTTGGCCAAACGCACCAATCGAGGCATCAAACAAAACATTGTTTTTGCATTAATGTACAATGCCTTAATGGTGCCATTAGCAATGATGGCCATGATTACACCGCTATTTGCCGCGATTGCAATGCCGATTAGTTCGCTCATTGTTATCGGTAATGCAGCGCGACTTAGAAATAAATAAAACAAATTTATAAAAAATAAAGTGCTGAGGTGCAAATAGTATATAATTTGTCCTCTTTCAAGATTTAACATTATTAAGCACATGAAAACAGATATTCACCCTAATTACGACACCGTTAAAGTAGTTTGCTCTTGCGGTAATACATTCGAAACACGCTCAACTATTGGTAAAGAAGAGTTACACCTTGATGTTTGTTCAAGCTGTCATCCTTTCTATACTGGTAAGCAAAAAATCATGGATAGTGCTGGCCGTGTTGAGAAGTTTAAATCACGTTTTGGTGCGTTTAAGCGATAAGCTTAACGGATTGACAAAAAAGCCACATTTATGTGGCTTTTTTTATGCCTGATTGCATGGGATTTTTAGCTAAATATCGTTATAATTATGGCATTCATTTTTTATACATAATCCCATGTCATTTGATTACATAAACGCTTTATTAAAGAAACCAACAACCCGTACACCAATTTGGGTTATGCGCCAAGCAGGCCGTTATTTGCCAGAGTATCGTGCAACACGCCAACAAGCTGGTGACTTCATGAGTTTATGTAAAAATCCTGAGTTGGCATGTGAAGTAACCATGCAGCCAATGGATCGATTTGATTTGGATGCTGCTATTTTATTTTCAGACATTTTGACCATTCCTGATGCGATGGGATTGGGTTTGTATTTCAGTGAAGGCGAAGGTCCTAAATTCAAGCGACCACTTAAAACTTTGGCAGATATTGAAGCCATTCCTTCAGAAGTTAATAATGACTTAGCTTATGTTTTTGATGCTGTATCAACCATAAAAACAGCCTTAGGTGATCGTGCACCATTGATTGGTTTTAGTGGTAGTCCATGGACGCTGGCTACTTATATGATCGAAGGTGGCAGTAGTAAAACTTTTGCCAAAACAAAAGCGATGTTATTTAATGATCCAAAGATGTTACATTTATTACTAGATAAATTAGCTGACAGCGTTATTGCTTATTTAGATCAACAAGTCTTGAGTGGTGTGGACAGCCTAATGGTATTTGATACTTGGGGCGGTGTACTCTCTAAAGCTAATTATTTAGATTTTTCGTTGAGCTATATGCAGAAAATTGTGAATGGTGTTAAAGCGAAACACCCAAATACACCGATTACTTTGTTTAGTAAGAACGGCGGAAAGCACCTTAATGAAATTGCCGGTACGGGCTGTGACGGTGTTGGTATTGATTGGACAGTTGAGCTTGGCGATGTTGAGCGTCAGATTGGTAGTCAAGTTGCCATTCAGGGTAATTTAGATCCAGCAGTGATGTACGCTACACCTGAAATTATCAGAGCAGAAGTTAAAAAGGTATTAAGCCAATTTAAAGGCGATACTGGTCACATCTTCAATTTAGGTCATGGCATCACACCTGATGTTGATCCTGAAAACATGAAAGTATTGGTGGATGCTGTTCACGAATTTAGCGCTAAATAATTATGTCAAGATTAGCCCAAGTATTTTCTAATTTACCTAAGGGTCAAAAGGCTTTTATTCCTTTTATTACTGCTGGTGATAGTGGTTTAGAAAACACTTTTGAGCTTATGCTAACCTTGGTTGATAATGGTGCTGACATCATTGAGCTAGGCGTGCCATTTTCTGATCCAATGGCCGATGGCCCAATGATCGCAAAATCGCATGAGCGTGCAGTGGCTGATGGCGTTAGTCTTAAAAATGTATTGACACTGGTTGAAAAATTTAGAGCTATAAACAACACAACAGCTATTGTGTTAATGGGCTATTTAAATCCAATTGAAGTATACGGTTACAAAGCATTTGCAAAAGATGCCCAGGCTAGTGGTGTAGATGGTGTGCTAGTTGTTGATATGCCACCAGAAGAGGCACAAGATCTTAAACAAGAGTTGGGCAACAATGGTATTGATTTTATTTTCTTGGTGGCACCAACTACCACCGACGCACGTATTGAATTTTTAGCTACCATTGCCTCAGGCTTTGTTTATTTTGTTTCGCTAAAGGGTGTGACAGGCGCAGGGCATCTAGATATCGATTCGGTAACGCATAATCTTGCTAGAATTCGCCGTTATATTGATTTGCCAGTAGGTGTTGGCTTTGGTATTAAAGATGCGACAACAGCAAAGGCAGTGTCTGAGAACGCCGATGCAGTGATTGTTGGTTCATCTCTAGTTGCATTTATTGAGCAGTATGCCAAGGATAAGGATAAAATGTTAGCAAGCGTTGGAAGTTTGGCAAAAGAAATTTCATCAGCAATTAAATAATTAAAACAAGGATTTAGACATGAGTTGGCTAGAAAAAATCTTACCCTCGATTACCAATGTTGTTAAAAAAAATATCCCAGAAGGCTTATGGAGTAAGTGCCCAAAGTGTGATGCAACCATTTACACCGAAGAGCTAAAAAGCACAACGTATGTTTGTCCTAAGTGTGATTACCACATGCGAATTTCTGCAAGAGTTCGAATTGAGAGTTTTTTAGATGAAGCAGGCCAAGAAGAGCTCGCTGCTAATTTAGAGGCTGTTGATCCGCTTACGTTTAAAGATCAAAAAAAATACAAAGATCGTTATTCTCAAGCGCAAAAAACCACTGGTGAGAAAGACGCATTAATTGTTAAAACTGGAACATTAAATGGCTTGAAAGTTGTTGTTGCAGCTTTTGAGTTTAAGTTTATGGGTGGTTCAATGGGCTCTGTTGTGGGCGAAAAATTTGTTCGCGCAGCAAAATACAGTCTTGAAACTGGCGCCCCGCTAATCTGTTTTTCAGCATCAGGCGGTGCTCGCATGCAGGAGGGTTTGTTCTCGCTTATGCAAATGGGAAAAACATCACTCATGGTTAAATTATTAAGTGACAAAAAAGTTCCATTTATCTCAATTTTGACAGATCCAACCATGGGCGGTGTGTCAGCTAGTTTTGCTATGTTGGGTGATATTCATATTGCTGAACCTAACGCCTTAATCGGTTTTGCAGGCCCTCGTGTGGTTGAGCAAACGGTACGCGAAGAATTGCCTGAAGGCTTTCAACGTAGTGAATTTTTGCTTGAAAAAGGCGCAATTGATATGATTGTTCATCGCCACGATTTACGTCAGCAGGTACATACAATATTAAGCGCTTGTACGTTTAATAATGGCTAGCTACAAAATTCACTATAAATTAAGCCATGCAAATGGCACGTTGGTTGATGAAGCTTGGGATGAGCCACTATTGTTTGAAATTGGCGATGGTCAGCTTGACCCTTGTTTAGAGCAATGCGTGCTTGATGCTAAACTTGGTGAATTACAAACCTTTCTTTTGAGCTCTTCTGAAGCCTTTGGTGATAACTTTGATGAGGCTTTTCAAGTTATGCAGCGCAGTGACTTTCCAGCCGACATTAAATTAGAGCTAGATGCAGCAGTGGAATTTAACACACCCGCAGGTGATGCTTATGTAGGCTGTATAGATAGTATTGATGGCGAAGCAATTAGGGTTAATTTTAATCACCCATTGGCTGGTGCTGATGTGTCATTTCAAGTTCAAGTTCTGAATATTAATCAATGAAAATATTGTTAGCTAATCCTCGTGGTTTTTGCGCAGGTGTTGATCGTGCTATTGAAATTGTTGAGCGCGCACTCACAAAACATGGCAAGCCAGTCTACGTACGCAATGAAGTTGTACATAATAAATTCGTTGTTAATGACCTCAGGTCTAAAGGCGCTATTTTTGTTAAAGACATTGATGAAGTGCCTAACAATCAAGTTGTTATTTTTAGTGCACACGGTGTTTCTCAGTTAGTTAGAAAACAAGCTAAAGAACTTGATTCAACTATCTATGATGCCACTTGTCCATTAGTAACCAAGGTACATAAAGAAGTAGCACGTAAGCAAAAACAAAATGCACAGGTTATTTTAATTGGTCACAAAGGTCATCCTGAAGTGGAAGGCACATTAGGCCAAAGCCACAAAGGTGTAAAGGTTGCATTGGTTGAAGATGCTTCAGACATTGAGAAGTTGAAGATTTCTGCTGAAACTAATATTTCTTACACCACACAAACAACCCTATCAGTTGATGATACGCGCCATATTGTTAACAAACTCAAGCAAAAATTTCCCAACATTCAGGCACCAAAAAAAGATGATATTTGTTATGCCACTCAAAATCGTCAGGATGCCGTTAAGACGCTAATACAATCATCAGAAGTATTGTTGGTGCTAGGCTCTAGTAATTCCTCAAACTCAAATCGACTAAGAGAAATTGCTGAAAAAATAAATATCCCTGCTTATTTGATTGATGGTGCGGATGAAATCAATCCAAATTGGCTTAGTGACGTCAAAACGATTGGCGTTACAGCAGGTGCTTCGGCGCCAGAAATATTAGTGCAAGAGGTGGTTGATTATTTATATGACCACGGCGCAACTGAAGTAGAAGAAATTAGTGGCACAGAAGAAAATGTACATTTCCCTGTGCCAGAAGAATTAAGATGATAAAACTAAACTCGAGAAGCCTCGGCTTACTTGACAATAAAAAAAGGAAATAAACAACATGTCTAAAACAGCGCTAATTTGCGGATCATACGCTTTTGACTCAATTATGGTTTTTCAAGATCAGTTTAAGAACCACATCTTGCCAGACAAAGTTCATATGCTCAATGTGTCATTTTTAGTGCCAACCATGCGCAAAGAATTCGGTGGTTGTGGTGGTAATATTGCATACAATTTACACTTGTTGGGTGCAAATTCTATTCCAATGGCTACCGTGGGTGAGGATTTCACTCCATATATGAATTGGATGGAGTCTCATCATATGAATACCACACATATGAAAGTTGTTAAAGGTAGTTATACAGGTCAAGCATTCATTACCACAGATATGGACGATAACCAAATTACCGCATTTCATCCAGGTGCAATGAGCAACTCTCATGAAAATAAGGTTAGCGATGTGAGTGTGGCAGATATTGGTATCGTTTCTCCAGATGGGCGAGACGGAATGATTGAGCATGCCAAACAATTTTCAGAGGCGAAAATTCCTTTTATTTTTGATCCTGGCCAAGGCATGCCAATGTTTTCAGGTGAAGAGCTGATTACATTCGTTGAACAGGCTACTTATGTCGCTGTTAATGATTATGAATCGCAAATGCTACAAGATAAAACCGGCCTAGATTTAACAACTATCGCTTCAATGGTAGAGACGTTAATTATTACCAAAGGTAGTGAAGGTTCTGAAATTCATACAGCTGGTGATGTGATACAAATTGCACCTGCTAAAGCCCAGTCAACCCAAGATCCGACCGGCTGTGGTGATGCGTATCGCGCAGGTTTGTTATATGGCATCATGAATGAAATGGATTGGAGGACAACTGGCCAATTAGCAGGTCTTTTGGGTGCGATTAAGATTGCTCACTTAGGAACTCAAAACCATTCTTTTGATATTGATAGCATTGAAAAGCTTTATAAAAAGAGCTATGAAGAGCCATTATTGTAAATTAATGACAAATAGACTATAATGTTAAGTGATTAGTAAATATACCTGAGGGGGGAAAAGACATGAAAGTATTAGCCAAATTATTTGAATTACGACGTTCATTAGATACGTATGAACGTGAGATGGGGTTTGATCAACTATCAGAAGTTGAAAAATCAGTATTAGAGTTTGTTATGCATAGTAAAGACGCTAATATTACCAAAATCACTAAAGACCAATATTTCGCAAAATATTCGTTATCAACTATTAAGAGAGCTGTAGGCGTATTGTTAACTGAAAATATTATCACTGCAACTCAGTCTAACGTTGATAAGCGTGCTATGGTTCTAGAATACAATAAGTAGTAAAAGATCTTCACTGTTAAACAATAGTAATAAAATTATTGAATGTAATAATTTGAGCTATTAAACTAAGGCATACCATAATATACTCACCTTTAAGTAGGGTGTAAAATTAAAAACTATGGAATCATACAAAGAACTTGTTACTAACAATCTGATCGCATTTGCAGCAGTTTTTCTTGCTTCTATAGCAATGATTAATTTATCAGGCTATGATGTTGAAGTGGGAACATATCTGTACCTACCGATCGGTGCCAAAATTTTAGTATTTCTGCTATTTGGTAGACAGGTATTGCTTGGTGTTATCGCCAGTTGTGTGTTTTGTGGAGTTGTGTTGTTTGACTCTTGGGGTGGAAACATAGTATTTGGCGCTATTGGTGCAATGTTTGGTGCAATAATTCCATTAATATCTATCTGGATTTTAGAAAAATTAAAATTGGCTAATTATTCCGAATTTAAGAATATTAATTTCAGACATATTTTATTTCTGATCTTCTTCACTGCAATACTGCATTCACTAAGTCGATTTTTCATCTACGCCAAGAGCGCAGTGTTTACTATCAATCCAGTTGACTTCCTTTCACATTATATCGTAGGGGATATAATTGGCGGGATTGTGGTGATATGGACAATACTGAAAGTATTGCCTTATGTTGTGTCGGCAGCAAAAGCATAGAAACTTAAGGTTCGTTATTAGCTTAAGGTAGAATGACTAACCTATCCTCATATTATCGCCAGTTGCGTAATTAATTTAATTAGAATGACAAGTATTTTTCAAAAACAGTTAATAGGGCATGGTATTACATTTTCAATAATTGTACTGTTTGCTTATGTAACATTCTTATTCAAAAGCCAGTGGGAAGTTAATTATGATCTAGTTGGCGGTGCCGCTCTCTTGTCCTATATTCTATTTAATCTCCGCGTGATGCCTACTGCTGCCGTTGCAATTATTGTTAGTATTCTAATATTTAAACAGGCTGGCATCTTTAATATAGAATCGGTAATGTTCATTTCTATATGTACTATTGGACCTGCAATAGCTTTATATATAATGTCTTCCTTTAAAGAATTTAATATTACATCCATCAGATCCATCAGTTTCAAACAGATATTATTATTATCCATCGTTCAAGCGACTTTTTGTTCGATTTTTAAACTTTCTAAGTCCATAACTATAACTGGCAATATTGAGCGGTCCGACATAGCTAATTATTTTATGCATATATTTACAGTAGACGCACTAGGAACTTTAGTCATAGTTTATTTTGCGATTAAAATTATTCCGTTTTTTATTAATTTGAAATCAACTCAATCTACATAATAATAAATAAATCTATACATCCAATTTATATATAAAGACACACTGAATTATGAATATAAAACAATTTATCTTTTACAACTTAATCGCGCTAGTTATGCTGGTGGCTGCCAGATTTCTGTCTTTTCCGTTTGATGAGGCAACTTCAGATTTAGGTAATCTTTTTTGGTTTCCAATTGGTGCAGCAATTTTATCGTATCTTCTATTTGGCTTTAAAGTGTTTCCCGGTGTATTGCTAGGCTATATTATTGCTGAGATTGTTATTGAGGGTGGTATGTTTGACATCACTCAGCGTGAAGTGTTAAAACGTACGGCAAGCGCTTTAGCACCAATAGCTTCTATTAGTATTATGCGCATATTTACCTTATCGAATTTCTTTGATGATGAAAAAATAAACCCAGGTCATATTGTTTTCTTGATATTTTTATCGGCAATCATTAGCACCTTGTTAAAAGCCTTGCTAATTGACAATCAATTGCCAACTCTAGATAGTTACATCACCACTTATTTAATTGGAGACATGATAGGCGGCATGATCTTTATCTATGTGGGCATTAAAGCTTTCTCTAAATTATTTGCTAAAAATAAGTTAATTTAGATTTTTTAGTAAATTTTCAACCAATTCAATACGTCTGATATCTTCAGGCATAGTTTCTTTCACAATTAACTGATTTTGACCCTTGAGTTGGTAGTTTTTAGGCTGTTTTTGAATCAAACGAATGATGTTGATCGGTTCTATGGTGTTTTTAGTGCCAAATGTGATGATGGCTTTATCGTCATATAGGCTAATTTCATCAATTCCAATTTGTTCACAAAAAAGTTTCAGACGAGTATTGGCAAATAAATGTTTGGTGGAGTCTGGCAGCAATCCAAATCGATCAATCATTTCAATTTGTAACTCTTTAAGCTCATTGTTATTTTTACAGCTAGAAATTCGCTTATACAATACCAAACGCTCATGCACATCCTCTAGGTAAGTTTGTGGAATGATAGATGGCAGTCCACAATCAATATGGATTTCATGATTAATCGGATCATCAAGATCAATTTTACGTCCTTGACGCATTGCATCAATCGTACGCTTGAGTAAATCATGATAAAGATTAAAGCCAATTTCACTAATTTTTCCTGATTGATTGTCCCCAAGTAAATCACCCGCACCACGAATTTCCAAATCATGATTGGCAAGCATAAAGCCCGAACCAAGCTCTTCTAAAGATTCGATAGCATCTAGTCGCTTTTTCGCATCTTTTGATAAGGATTGATGTGACTTAACAATTAAGTAAGCGTAGGCTCGATGATGAGATCTACCAACACGACCACGTAATTGGTGTAATTGTGCAAGGCCAAAATTCTGCGCATTATTAATAATAATTGTGTTGGCATTTGGAATATCAATACCTGTTTCGATAATAGTCGTACACACCAAAACTTGAAAACGAGCGTGATAAAAATCACTCATAATATGCTCTAACTCACGAGTTGGCATTTGTCCATGGGCAATACGCACATGAACATTTGGCATAAGCTCCTTAAGGGATTCAGCCATGTTGTCAATTGAGTCAATATCATTGTGTACAACAAATATTTGCCCACCTCGATGTAGCTCTCGGTTACAGGCCTCTTGAATATTGTTGTCTTGCCATTCTTGCACAAAGGTTTGAATTGCGCTACGCTTAGCTGGCGGCGTGGCAATAATCGAAAGCTCTCGCAAAGAGCCGAGCGCCATATTAAGCGTTCTTGGAATAGGTGTCGCTGTCATGGTTAAGATGTCACTTTGGCCACGAATTTTTTTCAATGCCTCTTTTTGTTTCACACCAAAACGGTGCTCTTCATCAATGATCACCAATCCCAGCTCTTTATATTTAATGCTACCTTGAATAATCTTGTGCGTACCAATGACGATGTCAATTTTTCCGGTATTGAGTTTTTCAATAATAATTTTTTGTTCTTTTGGTGTTTGAAAGCGTGATAACGCTGCAATTTCAACCGGATAATCAATAAATCGATCAACAAAAGATTGGTGATGCTGGTTTGCCAACAAGGTGGTTGGCACTAAAATGGCCACCTGTTTACCTGCATCTACTGCAATAAAGGCCGCGCGCATTGCAATTTCGGTTTTTCCAAAGCCAACATCACCACAAACTAATCGATCCATTGGCTTGTGTGAGCGCATATCTGCAACTACCTCACCCATGGTTTTAAGCTGATCAGGTGTTTCTTCAAATGGAAAGCTAGCAACAAAAGAAGAGTACGCATCGCTTGGCTCTGGAAAGGCGAAGCCAGTTTGTGATTCTCGTTTGGCGTAGATTTCTAGTAGCTCTGCCGCCACATCATGCAAAGCTTCGCCAGCTTTCTTTTTGGCCTTGCTCCATTGTGGAGTGCCAAGTTTATGTAGCGGTGCACTGTCAGGCGAAGCGCCTGAGTAGCGAGAAATTAAATTTAGCGATGTCATTGGTACCATGAGTTTGGCGCCACCAGCATATTCAAGTTGTAGATAATCTTGAGACAAGCCATCATAAGTTTGAGTTTTTAGACCTAAGTAACGTCCTACACCGTAATTTTCATGAACAATTGGGTCACCTTGTTTGATCTCAACCAAGCTTTTGATCGCCTCATCAAAATCTTTATGTTTGGCTCGACGCCTGCGTTGTTGTTGAACAACATCTTGCCCAAACAGATTTTCTTCGGTAATAATGGCTATATCATCGCTAAGTAAGCCTTGTGATAGCGTTTGATTGGTGATGCTAAGTTGGTGATCAGCTTTTAGAAAACGTTGCCAATTGGGTGTTGCTTGAGCTTCTAGATTATGGCCTGACAGTAATTCTTCCAGAATGGTTTGTCGACCTTGAGATTGACAAACAATGAGTACTCTATTTTTAAATCGAGCAACAAAAGCTGATAATTTGGCTAATGGGTTCTTTGCCTGTGGGTCAATTCGAAGTGGCGGTAATAATTTTGAACTAAAATTAATGTTGCCATTTTTATCTTCTAACTTGGAGTGACTAATAACAATTTGTGACTGCTGCTTAATGGCAGAAAATAAATGCTCTTTGCTTAAAAATACTTGGCCAATCTCTAATGGTTGACGATCAAGATCTTGTTTGGCATGATCAAAGCGAGATTGAATGCTAGCGTAAGTTTGTTCAACCTGTTCACTAAAGCCCGTAGCGGTAGCAATGGTGATTGTATTGGGTAAATACTCAAACAATGTATTTGTCGAGCTAAAAAATAACGGTAAATAGAATTCAATACCACCAGGTAATCGACCTTCGCTAATTTCAGTATAGATGAAGTCTTGCCTGGCAAATGCTTGGTCATAATTGCGTTTGAATAATTCAATACTTGGCTCATCTGTGGCGAACTCACGCGCTGGCAATAAAGAAATTTTCTTGACTTGAGTCTCACTACGCTGGGTTGAGGTATCAAAAGTTCGAATGGTTTCTACTTCTTGATCAAATAGGTCTAGTCGATAAGGTGATTTAGCACCCATTGGATAAAGATCAATTAACGAGCCTCTGATATTAAATTCACCATGCTCCATAACGGTTGTGACACGGTTATAGCCAATTTTTAATAATTTTTCACTAAATTTATTAATTTCAAGTTGATCTCCAACATTGATATTAAAGCTATATTTTTCACTAAACTCAATTGGACATAGACGTGAAAACAACGTCTCAAGCGTTGTAATAACAATACCGTTATTGAGTTTTCTTAATTTGGATAGCGTACTTAAGCGCTTTGAGGTGATATCTGGATGTGGGGAAAATTTATCATAAGCCAGCACCTCCCAGTTGTCAAAGGTAAGGATGTCTAATTCATGATTGTAAAAATTTAACGAATTATAAAGACTATTTAGATGGGTGATATCATCAGCAATAAGCAAAACAACCTTGGATTGTTGTTGCACATATTCGATTAATGCCAGGGCATCAGCACTACCGTACAAAGATCCCCAATAAGTTTTTCGGCCTGAATTTGAAGCGCTAACTTCGTCAGGATATAGATAGGCCATACGCTTATGCGACAGTACTCAGAATGTCAATTCCTTCGTTTTCTAGCAATTGAATGAGTTTGATAAGGGGTAGTCCAATTAATGTGTTTGGATCATTGCCTTCAAGTGAGCTAAATAAGCTAATGCCCAAGCCTTCTGATTTAAAGCTGCCTGCACAGTTGTAGGGTTGTTCTTTTTTTAGGTAGTTATCAATTTGTTGAGTGCTTAGATCTCTAAAAACAACTTTAAAAGTTTCAACTATTGTTTGTATATTGTCGCTATTTGTATTTAAAAGACTCAAACTTGTGACAAAAGTAACGGTTTTACCAGAACATTGGCTTAATTGCTTAATGGCATTTTCATGTGAATGTGGCTTTCCCAGTACTTGGTCTTTCATACCTAGACCATCTTGTAATGTAGCTACCTGATCCGAGGCGATGATTAGACCATCATGATATTTTGCCACTTCACGAGCTTTAGATTGGGCCAAACGATAGACTAATTGTTCTGGCGTTTCATTCACTTTTCTTGATTCGTCAATATCTGGTGAATGAGTTGAAAATTCTAAGCCAAGTTTGTTTAGAAGTTCTTTTCGAAAGGGTGAAGAGGATGCGAGAATTAATGACACGAGTGCTACCGGTGTTTGTAAAATAGAAGTCATTTTACGTTATGTAGGACTTTTTCATGCGCTTATCCATCATCGTTGCAATGGACGACAACCAACTCATTGGCAAGAATAATGCTTTACCGTGGCATTTGCCTGCTGATTTAGGCTATTTTAAAAAGACTACGACTGGCAAGACAGTACTAATGGGTAGGAAAACATACGAATCAATTGGCAGGCCTTTGCCAAATCGTCGCAATGTGATTGTGAGTCGTAATGAAGCTTTTAAAGCTGAAGGCTGTGAAGTCGTGGTGAGTATTGAAGCTGCGCTTGAGCTTGCTAAGAGTGATGATGAAGTGATGGTGATGGGCGGAGCATCTTTTTATGAGCAAATGTTACCCAGTGTTGATCGCTTATACATTACGCAAATAGAAGGTGCCTATGAAGGTGATGCGTATTTTCCATCATTTGATAAAGGATTGTTTGTTGAAACATTCAGACAGTCACACACACCGGATGAAAAAAATCAGCATACATATCACTTTACCATTCTAGATCGTAAAATATCATGATTAAGATAATTATGCCTTTGTTGGCAATGCTTGTGTTGTCGAGCTGTGTATTAACCAAAGTCGTTACTGTGCCGATGCGTATTGGTGGTGCTGTTATTTCAATTGTGCCTGGTATTGGTGAAGGAATTGATGAGGCGATTGATAGCGCTGCTGACACAATCGACACCATTCCTATTTAACAGATTAGAGAATGACACATTAAAAAGGGTTGCTAATTGCAACCCTTTTTAATGATTTATTTCTTTGCGTTTTCTGCCAAGACGCGTTTAAAGTCTTTTGGCATTACCTTGATGAAATGTTTGAGTTCATCATTCCAGTTATTCAAGATATGCTGAGCAATGCTAGAATCAGTATAAGCTGCATGGTTTTCAACGTATTGTCTAAGTTCTGCTTGAGACTCGTCATCCATTGGGTCAAGATCAATCATGATTGGGTTAACCATGTCTTTGAAAGTGTCATTTGGATTATAGATATAAGCAATACCACCACTCATGCCAGCACCAAAGTTCTTGCCCACTTCACCAAGAATTATTACACGACCACCAGTCATGTATTCACAGCCATGGTCGCCTACACCTTCAACTACAGCTACAACACCTGAGTTACGAACACAGAAGCGTTCAGAAACACAACCTGAAAGATACATTTCACCGCCCGTAGCGCCGTAACCACAAACGTTACCTGCAATGATTTCATTAGCTGCATCGAAGGTAGAGTCTTTTGGTGGGTAAACAATAATCTTTCCGCCTGATAATCCTTTGCCCACAAAGTCGTTGGCATCGCCTTCAACTTCTAGGGTGATACCTTTGGCAGTGAACGCGCCAAGTGATTGACCGGCAGAGCCTTTAAATTTAACGTGAATGGCATCATCGTTTAATGTGTTGCCACCGCGAGCCTTAACAATGCGTGAAGAAAGCATGGCGCCAACAGCACGATCAACATTGGTAATAGTTGACTCAAGATTAATTTTTTCACCATGCTCAACAGCTGCTTTAGATTGGGCAAATAATGCATTGTCTAGTTGCTGATCTAATTGATGATCTTGAGTGATTGTTTGATAAGTGCCTGTATCTTTATGCGGTTTTTGTGCAGGTGTTAATAAAGCATCTAGATTGATTGAGCCTTGTTTCCAATGATCAATTGCCTTATTCATTTCTAGCATATCAACTCGACCAATCATCTCGTTGACTGTTTTAAAGCCAAGCTCAGCCATAATCATGCGTAATTCTTTAGCAACCATGAATAGGTAGTTAACAATGTGCTCTGGCTTGCCAGTAAATTTCTTGCGTAATTCTTTATCTTGCGTGGCGATGCCAACAGGACAAGTGTTAAGATGACATTTACGCATCATGATACAACCCATGGTGATTAGAGGTGCAGTTGAAAATCCAAACTCTTCAGCGCCTAATAGTACGCCAATAGCAACATCACGACCTGTTTTTAACTGGCCATCAGTTTGAATTACTACACGTGAGCGTAGATCATTCATGACCAAGGTTTGGTGAGTTTCAGCTAGACCTAGCTCCCATGGTAATCCTGCATGTTTAATTGAGGTTAGTGGTGATGCACCTGTACCACCATCATGACCGGCAATAACAATGTGGTCTGATTTGGCTTTAGTTACGCCAGCAGCAATTGTGCCTACACCTACTTCTGCTACTAATTTAACACTAATGCGTGCTTCTGGATTAGAGCGCTTAAGATCAAAGATAAGTTGTGATAAATCTTCAATTGAGTAAATATCATGATGTGGTGGTGGTGAAATTAAGCCAACACCCGGTGTTGAATGACGAATGGCAGCAATACCCTCATCTACTTTTGAGCCTGGCAGCTCGCCACCTTCACCAGGCTTAGCGCCTTGAGATACTTTAATTTGAATTTCATCGGCGTTATTAAGGTAATCAATAGTGACACCAAAACGACCTGAAGCTACCTGTTTAATGGCGCTTCGACGTGAGTCACCATTAGCATCTGGCGTCCAACGCTTGGCATCTTCACCACCTTCACCTGTATTTGATTTTCCGCCAAGACGATTCATAGCAATGGCTAAAGATTCGTGAGATTCGGCAGAGATTGAGCCAAAGCTCATAGCACCTGTTGCAAAACGTTTAACGATTTCTTTCACATCCTCAACTTCATCAATTGAAATTGGAGAGCCTTGTTTGAAGGACATCAGGCCACGTAAAGTTGAATTACGCGTACCTTCTTCATTGGCATGTTTAGAGAATTCCCAATAGGCTGCTTCATCATTGTTTCTAGCAGCTAATTGTAAATTAGAAATTGCTTTCGGATCCCACATGTGAGTCTCGCCACCACTACGCCAATGATAATGACCAAGATTGTCTAATGCGTCATTAGTGCCGTACGCATGATTATGACGCTTTTCTGCTTCTGCTTTAAGAATGTCAAAATTAACACCATCAATTCTTGATGCTGTTTCAAAGAAACACTTATCCATTACCTCTGGCGCAAGGCCAACTGCTTCAAAGATTTGCGCACCTTTATAAGATTCCAGCGTTGAGATGCCCATCTTAGCCATCACTTTTAGCATGCCTTTAGCAACACCTTTGCGATAGGCAGCAATAATAGCTTCATCACTGTCAATATCAATCATTTGATCACGACGTGCTTGCCATAATGCTTCAAACGCTAAGTATGGATTAATTGCATCCGCACCAAAGCCGGTTAATAGACAGAAATGATGCACTTCTCGTGCTTCACCAGTTTCAACAATAATACCTACTTGAGTTCTTTCAGAGCTTGCCACTAAAGAACGGTGTAATGCAGAAGACGCAAGTAAGCTTGAAATTGCTACACGGTTATCACCCACATTTCGATCAGATAAAATGATTAGACTATGCCCGTCTTTAATGGCTTGTGAACCTTGGGTGCAGACATCATCTAATAATTCAGATAGCTTTTTATTGTCATTGATATCGTAAGTAATATCAATAGTTTTTGACGTCCAACCACGATGATTACAATGCCTAAGAGCAGCCGTTTCTTCGTTAGTCAGAATTGGATGGTCAATTACCAAACGATGTGCATTCTCGGGATTGTTGTTTAATAAATTACCTTCTGGGCCAATTGAACAACGTAAAGACATAACAACTTCTTCACGAATTGAGTCAATTGCAGGATTGGTTACTTGAGCAAACAGCTGCTTGAAATAATCGTAAATAATACGAGACTGGTCTGATAAGCAAGCCAAAGCAGAATCGTTACCCATCGATCCTACAGGATCACGCAATTCGTTGACTAATGGCAATAGCATAAACTGTAAGGTTTCAGTGCTGTAGCCAAATGTTTTCAGGCGATGAATTAAAGATTCAGGATGAAATCCGTGCGCTTCGGTTTCACAATGCATTTCAGATAAATAGATTTGTTGATCATTCAGCCATTCTTGGTATGGATTTTTCGTTGATAATTCAGCTTTAATAGTTTCATCATCTACCAATTCTCCTTTGTTGAAATCAACCAAAAACATTTTTCCGGGGCGCAAGCGACCTTTAGTTTTAACATTGTCTGTTGCAACATCAACTACACCAACCTCAGATGCCATAATAACGCGATCATCGTGCGTTAAGTAGTAGCGCGATGGACGTAAGCCGTTACGGTCAAGTACTGCACCAATGTAATTGCCATCTGTAAAGGCAATCGAAGCAGGGCCATCCCATGGCTCCATAACATTTGAAAAATATTCATAAAATGCTTTTTTAGCATCGCTCATGTTAGTGTCGTTCTGCCAAGCTTCTGGCACCATCATAAGTACCGCTTCATGAAGGCTACGGCCATTCATCATTAAGAACTCTAGTACGTTATCAAAGCTACCTGAGTCAGATACTTCAGTTTCAATAACGGGTAAAGTTTTGTCTAAATTGTCTGGGAATAATTCACTCTCTAACGTACCCTCTCGAGCGCGCATCCAGTTGTAATTACCTTGGCGAGTGTTAATTTCACCATTGTGCGACATGTAGCGACAAGGCTGGGCTCGATCCCAAGAAGGGAAGGTATTGGTTGAGAATCTTGAATGCACCATGGCAAGGTAAGTTGCAAAATCAGGATTAGATAAATCTGAATAAAAATCAAGCACTTGAGAGCCCATCAACATACCTTTGTAGATAATCGTCGTGGTTGACAAGCTACAAACATAAAATAATAATGCTTGTGATAATGATGCATCTGTGCGAATTATGTGCGATGCGTGCTTTCGAATAACAAACAACGAGCGTTCAAAAGCTTTGTTGTCAATGTCGCCAGCTTTGGCAATGATAAGCTGCTTGATAACAGGCTGAGATTCTCTAGCAATATTACCAACGTCAGCCTTAACAGAGTCAATAGGAACATCTCTCCAGCCAATAAAAGTTTGCCCTTCATCTGCTGTGGTTTTTTCCAATAACGCCATACAATGTAAGCGCTGAGTATCATCTTGTGGCAAGAAAACATTACCAACTGCATACCCACCTTTTTCTACCTCAATGTCAAATTGGCTTTTAATTTCAGCAGCAAAAAAATCGTGCGGAATGTTGGTTAAGATACCTGCGCCATCACCCGTGTTTGATTCACAGCCACAACCGCCACGATGGTCCATTCTGGTTAACATTTCCAATGCATCGAGAGTGATTTGATGAGAAGGCTTAGCCTTTACGTGGGCAATAAAGCCAACGCCACAGTTCTCCTTTTCATTGTTTGGTGAATAAAGGCCGTGAGCTTTAGGTAAGTGTAATAATGTGTTTTGCATAGTTAAAAATCTACAAAATATAAATCGAAAAATTCCATCAATTATATCCTAAATCAGACAACTTTATAAGTTGAAATCCCTTGGAGTCAGCGTGTATTTCGCTAAACTAATAAGGTAGAATATTTACTAATTTTTCAAGCTATTAAAGATATCATGCTGGCAGTTATCTCTCCATCAAAAAAACAAGATTTTTCAACACCGGATATTGCTGATCATACGTTGCCTCGTCAATTAGATGAGTCTGTTGAATTGGTTGATATCATGAAGAAAAAATCACAGACAGAAATTGCCAAACTAATGTCTATCAGTGACAAGCTTTCTGAGCTAAATTTCAATCGGTTTCAATCGTTTAGTACACCATTTACGCTTGATAATGCCAAGCAAGCATTACTGTCATTTAAAGGCGACGTGTATAACGGCATTGATGCGCCTAATTTAACAAAGAAAGATTTAGAATTTGCACAAGATCATCTACGCATGCTTTCGGGTTTGTACGGGGTAGTTCGGCCACTTGATTTAATCGAGCCATACCGCTTGGAAATGGGCACACGTCTGAAGAATGCTAATGGTAAAAATTTATATGAATTTTGGGGTGATAAGATCTCTAATATTTTGAATGATGATGAGCAAGAAGTGATTATTAATCTTGCTTCAAATGAGTATTTTAAAGGCATTGATCAAAAATCACTTAACGCCAAAATTATCAATATTGCTTTTAAAGAATTTAAGGGAGATAAATACAAAATTATCGGTATTTATGCCAAACGCGCCAGAGGCTTAATGGTGAATTACATGATTAAAAATCGAATCACCAGCCCTGAACCGTTAAAAGCTTTTGAGACAGAGGGCTATCAATTCAGAGAAGAGATGTCCAATGAGACTACATGGGTATTTACACGAGGCTAACCTCTTTTTTACCTAAACAATCTTGCGTGCTTTGCGGCGAGCAATCAACACTTTGTGTGTGCAGTGAGTGCGAATCTAGTCTGAATATTATTAATCATCGGTGCTTATCGTGCGCAACTCAACTCAGTAATGACTTGCATTTTTGTGGCGAGTGTTTGACTCATGCGCCTAATTTTTCTAGAGCCTATGCGTTATATCAATATGAAGGGTCGTGCGCCATACTAATCAAGAAATTTAAGTTTGATCATCAACTTTGTATTGGTGATTTTTTTGCTCACAAACTACAAGAAAAGTATCAGGAAATTGTTGCTGAATTTGAAGGCTATGACGCCATTATTCCACTGCCACTTGCTCGAGGTAGAATTCAAGAAAGGGGATATAATCAAACTCATGAACTATTAAGGATAATTGCGAAAAGATCAAATATTTTGGTTGATCAAAAAAGCGTTACACGTATTAAAGCAACACGCGCACTCTCTACTTTAAATTTAGAAGAGCGCAAATGTGAAATACAAAACGCATTTAGTGCGCAAGCTATGAGCTATAAAAAAGTATTATTGGTTGACGATGTAATGACCACAGGGTCAAGTTTGAATGAACTGGCAAGAGTAGTGCTTAAAGCAGGCGTAAGATCTTGCGATGTATTGACTCTGGCTAGAGCTTGAATTTAAAATGCACTTACGCCAGCAATACCTTGGGCACCAATCTTAAGAGTTTTATCCAAGTCCTTTAATGTCATACCGCCTAAAAAATACACAGGAATATTTAGTTTATCCACTACTTCTTGAGCTATATTCCATCCTATTGGTATGGCTTCAGGGTGTGTTTGCGTGGCTTGAACAGGCGAGATTACAACAAAATCTGCACCAATTTCTTGCGCTTTTAAAGCCTCTTCCAAATTATGAGTTGAGACGCCTAATAGCTTGCTATCTGAACAAGGTCTTTTGTCGAGTTTTCGCATTTCATTAGTGGTAATGTGCCAGCCAGAACAATAGGTCTCATCAAAGTTTTTATTAATGGTGTTAAGTAGAAGTTTTATATTATTTTGCTTGCATTTGTTGTTAAGTTCTTCGATAAATAGACTGTCTAGTAAAGTTTTACTACGAAGCTGAATTAGACTAACCCCTTGTGATATTTTTTCATCAAATTTTTCCATCCAGGATTTACTTTGATGATCAGACGAAGCTGTAATCCAATATGTATTAGGTAGAGTGATTGAGTTAATAAATGCTCCCATGGTGGGCAGTAATTGGTAATTGTTTAATTCGTTAATAGTGCACCAGGCTATTTCTTGGCCTTCTAGTCCTTGTGGCTTGTTTCGGTAATTGTTAATATTGTAAATGCTAAGTTTAATAATTCGGTCACTGTACTCGTGTGTCATTGTTTGGTGTAGCGATAAGTCAGTAATAATAACGCCAAGCTCTTCATTTAGCTCCCTAATGGTCGCATCTTGATCAGATTCATCGAGCTCAACTTTCCCACCTGGAAGCTCCCAAAATCCACCCATAAATTGATGATCTTGGCGTTTAGCGATAAGAATTTGTTGAGTTTGATTTCGTAAAACCCCAACAACAGCCTTGATTGTTTTCATTTTGATCAGCTAATGGTAAAATAGCTTTTATTTTAATTCGTAAGTTCTTTGAATATAGAGCAAAAAATTCAATTACTCCAGCCTCATGCGCAATTACTTTTGGGTAATTTAATGGGTGTTGAGAAAGAGGGCTTGCGTATTTCTAGAAAGGGTGGCTTATCTCAAGCGCCACATCCAAAAGCTTTAGGGTGTGCACTGACTCATCCTAATATTACTACCGATTTTTCAGAATCACTGCTTGAACTGGTCACACCACCACTATCGAATGCAGACTTAGTGCTTAATTTTTTGCGTGATACACAGCATTATTTGTATTTTCACCTGCCTAAGGATCAAAATTTTTGGCCAGCTAGTATGCCTTGTGTCATTCGTGGCGAGACTTTCATTCCTATTGCTCAGTATGGCTCTAGTAATCGAGGCAAGATGAAAAGCGTTTACCGTCAAGGGTTGGCTAATCGTTACGGTAGTGTGATGCAAACAATTGCTGGAATTCATTTTAACTATTCAATTTCTCAAGAATTTATTCAAAAAGCCTGTGAACTAACTTCAATCGGACAAAATCAAGATGAAGCTTACATGGCGCTTACTCGTAATGTAGTACGTTATGGTTGGGTTATTCCATATCTGTTTGGCGCTTCACCCGCGGTGTGCAAATCATTTTTAAAGGGTTATCATCAGCATTCTTTAGTGGAGTTTAATGAATCTACTTTATATGAGCCTTATGCAACATCACTTCGCATGGGTGATATTGGTTATCAAAATTTACGTGAAGATGAGGCGGGTGTTAAGGCAAACTATAATTCTTTAAGACATTATGTGCACTCACTTAAAGCTGGAATGTTGAAAAATTGTAGCGAGTATGATCAGATCGGTATTAAAAAAAATGGAGAATATCAGCAGCTTAATGCTAATATTTTACAGATTGAAAATGAATATTATGCATCAGTGCGGCCTAAGCCTGTTATTAAGCCAGACCAAAAGCCATTAGATAGTTTGATTGATGAGGGTATTGCCTATATTGAATTAAGGTCATTGGATGTTAATCCATCATTACCAATGGGGCTTGATAAGTCTCAAATTCATTTTTTAGAGGTATTTTTATTATTTTGTTTATTGAAAGATTCTCCTGCCATTTCGACACGCGAACAGTTCGAGATTGATAATAATGATCAGCTAGTGGCACATGAGGGGCGTAAGCCTGGGCTGAAATTAAAATATCAATCATCTGAATTCACTATTGCTGAATTAGGTGTAAAACTTGCAGTAGAGTTGCAATTGTGCGCCGGTTTATTTGGCGACAATTACACAAAAGACGTAAGTGAAATTATTCGACGCTTTGACAATCCGGAATTAACCCCTTCCGCTCAAGCATTAAGCCGAATGAAGAATAAAAACCAAGGATTTTTTGATGATATTAATACATTTGCCAAGCAATATCGACGAGAGTTTTTATCCAATGATATTAATCAAGCACACTTTAGTTGTTTAAATGAGTTAAAACAACAATCGTGTAAATCCCAACGAGAGATCGAAGAGTCTGATACCATGGACTTTGATCAATATTTAGCGCAATATTTTAAGCAGGTTTAGAGATGAGTAATATCCAGACAACCATTTGTGCATTGGCCAGTAGTATTGGTAAGGGCGGCATTGGTGTAGTACGCGTTTCTGGTCCATTGAGTCAAGCAATCGCCAAACGCATGCTGGGATTTATACCTAAGCCGCGTTATGCACATTATGGGTCATTTTTTGACCAACATAAAATAGAAATTGATCGAGGTATTGCCTTATTTTTTCCAGGCCCTAATTCATTTACAGGCGAGGACGTTTTGGAGTTTCAAGGTCATGGCGGTATTAGTGTCATGCGCTCCCTATTAGAATCATCTATTGCTTTAGGTGCAAATGCAGCAGAGCCAGGTGAGTTTTCAAAGCGTGCATTTTTAAATGGAAAAATGGATTTAGTTCAGGCTGAGGCGGTGGCAGATATTATTGATGCCAGTTCTGAACAGGCTTCACGCTCTGCCCTTAGGTCCTTAACAGGCGTTTTCTCCCAACAAGTTAATACACTTACCAGATCAATTATTGATTTACGTATTTTTGTAGAGGCAACAATTGACTTTTCTGATGAAGAGATTGATTTTTTGCAATCAGACCAGGTTAAAGAAAAAACTCAAGCAATTAAGGATGAAATTAAGCAAATTTTGCACTCAGCAACACAAGGAGCAATCTTGCGCGAGGGTTTAAATGTTGCCATTGCTGGAAAGCCAAACGCAGGCAAGTCTTCACTATTAAATGCATTAACACAGCGTTCTAGCGCTATTGTTACAGACATTGCTGGTACGACCAGAGACGTTTTACGTGAAACCATACATGTTAATGGTATGCCACTTAATATTATCGATACCGCTGGCTTGCATGAAAGTGAAGATGTGGTTGAGAAAGAAGGCATAAAAAGAGCGCGCGATGTGATTTCAAAAGCAGATGTCGTGCTGATGATGTATGACGCACAGGATAAGACACCTGATTTCTCTTTATTGCCTGAAGGTGTTACTTACAAAAATTTACTGCTAATTAAAAATAAGATAGACCTGACTGGCGAATCAGTTGAAAAAAATACCATTAATGATTGCGTGCAATTATCGATTTGTGCAAAAGAGGTTAAAGGCGTTGACTTACTCAAACAAGAGTTGTCAGATATTGCCGGCCTTGATAGTGGTGCTGAGGGTGTAGTGCTTGCTAGAACGCGTCATATTATTGCACTTGAAGAATCGTTTGAAAGTATCAATAATGCATTGATACAACTTGATGGTGGTGCAATTGAACTGATGGCTGAAGATCTGCGTCACGCCGGTCAATCTATGGCAAGTATTACCGGTGAATTTTCTTCAGATGATTTATTAGGTGAAATATTCTCTTCTTTTTGTATTGGTAAGTAATGAATATTAAATCTAAATTTTATCTATATTTAATTGTAATGGCGTTACTTTCGACGCTAATAGCCACTGAAGTCTCATTAGCTTACAGTACCAAAAGTGCCGTTGATATCTTATTAGTTATATTAATTACCTTAGCTTACTTTGGTTTATATATGTCCATTCGCAAGGATTTCTTACTGCCTTTTTATAATCTTCAAAAATGGGTGTCAGAGGTCAGAATTGATCAACATGCACGCCTGGATGAAGAGTCTCAAACGACATTTCAGCCGGTAGCTGCAGCTATTAATCATTTGGTTGACGAAAACCATCATATTTACGATGATATGGAAAAGATTCTGAATAAGCAAATTCAACGCCTAAGCCAAAAGTCTGCTTCTCTAGAAACACTATACAGTGTCTCTTCAAAATTAAGCCAACTTCATTCAACACAAGAGTTATTTGAGTATTTCTTAGGCATGTTTGTAAGTATGACTAACGCAAGTTCTGGCGCCGCAAGAAGCTTGGCCGACGATGGCGAACTATATTTAGTTGCTCAGCGAGGTGTAATTGATGAGCAAGGCTTGGAGCAGCAAGTGCTAAGTAGCGACTGTTTTTGTGGCGAAGTAGCAATGTCTGAAACGGCTGGCGTACAGTTTAGTGTGAATAGCTGTGCAAAATGCGTTGGTAATAAATCTCAAAAAATAGCCGAGGTAGGTACTATTTTTATTCCATTGCGTCATCATGGAAAAACCTTGGGGATTTTTAACTTATTTTTTGATCAAGAGCCATCATTGGCTTCTGAAGAGCGAGCCTTACTGGAGTCCATTGCCGAAAATATTGCCATTGCGCTTGATAAATCAATACTTGATGAGCAGACAAAACGCATGGAGCTTTCTCAAGAACGATTATTCTTATCTCAAGAAATTCATGACTCTTTAGCGCAAACGATTTATAGCTTGAAGCTACAAGTAAGTGTTTTGGGAAATTCCTTAAAGCAAGCTAAACAGCTTGATGCTTATCATCAAGTTGACGCCTTACAAACAAACATTAGTCAAGCTAATCAAGAGTTGCGTGAGCTAATGTGCAATTTTCGTGTACCGCTAGATCCTAAAGGCATAGAGGTATCGTTAGAAAATTTAGCTAACCGTTTTAAATCAGAAACTGGTGTTGCAACTTACTTACAAGTAGAAGGAAAATTTAAGGTCGATCCAGAAGTTGAAATGCAAATTATGCGTATTACCCAGGAAGCATTGTCGAATATTCGAAAGCATGCCAAGGCGCGAAATGTTAGGATTTTATTGACATCTAGCCCTTATCCGCAGTTACTAATCGAGGATGATGGAGTTGGTTTTGTGAAAGATCAAAATACCAGCGAAATAATGGGGAATAATATTGGCATGAATATTATGAAAGAACGTGCACAGAGAGTGGGCGCAGAAATCGAAGTCGAGTCAGAAGTTGACGAAGGCACGCGTATTATCGTTAAATTTAAAGAGTAACAGATGAAAATATATATTATTGATGACCATGCGTTATTTAGAAATGGTCTAATTGCGCTGCTAGAATCTAAAAGCATTTCTGCAAGTGCCGCCTCATCGCCCGAGCAAGGTCTGGAAGAAATTGAGTCAATTGAAGTAGATATTGTTCTATTGGATTTACGCATGCCACAGATGTCAGGCATTGAAGTGTTGAAAATTATCAAAGAGCGAAAAATCAAAACTCCAGTTGTTATGCTAACTACAAGCACCGAAGAGACAGATCTGCGTGATTGCCTTAAATATGGTGCACAAGGTTACTTACTCAAAGATATGGATCCTGATGAATTGGTGGATGCGCTAAATGAAACGGTTAAAGGCACTATTGTTGTTGCACAAGATATGACACACGTTTTAGCCAAAGTTTTACGAAACGAGTTGAACGATAGCGAGCCGTCTTTTGAATTGCTAACAAATCGTGAAAAAGAAGTAGCATGCCAAGTATCTATAGGGCATAGCAATAAAGTGATTGCTAGAGAGTTAGGTATTTCGGATGGCACAGTTAAATTACATGTGAAGGCAATTTTGAAGAAGCTTAAATTAACATCACGAGTAGAAGTGGCAGTCTTAGTTACAGAAAAAGGTTATTGCAAATAGAGAATAGTATGATGGATGGATATCAGCAGTTAGTACAACAGGCATTAGAAAATGTTAACGAAGTTCTTCCTTGGGATTTAGAGGAAGAAATTAAAAGCAATGAAAACCTTATACTACTAGATATAAGAGAGCCATATGAATTTCAAATGATGCATATCCGAAATTCATTACATGTGCCTAGAGGTATTTTGGAAGGTGCTTGTGTGTGGAACTATGATGATACCGTTACAAAATTAGCGTCAGCAAGAGATCAGGATATCGTATTAATTTGCCGATCAGGCAACAGAAGTGTACTTGCAGCACAAACGATGCAATTGATGGGCTTTGAAAATGTACGTTCATTAAAAATGGGCATCAAGGGTTGGAACGATAATGACATTGAAATGGTCGATGAAAAGCAAAATATTGTTGATATTGACAAAGCCGACGAATGGCTTAACACGGCGGTTTCCGCTGAAAAACTAGCGCCCCAATAAATTAATTGATAAAATTAATCAAATAGTCCTTGACCAATCAAAATAACGTAGTATAATTTCCATCTTTCACTGCATGACAATTACATTTTTGCAGTAGCTCTTTAAAAATATATCAAACAACTTGTGTGGGCACTCGTACAATAAAAATTGTGCAG
>CAJVCJ010000046.1 GCA_910595855.1 Candidatus Thioglobus vulcanius
AAAAATGAAAAAACTAACAACAATCTTTGCACTTGCAAGCGTACTAACTATGGGTACTGCTAGCGCATTCTTCATCAATCCAATGAACGCTATGCAAGATGTAAGCGACGAAATGAGAAGTGCAGTTATCGAAGTAACTGGTGACAAGCCAGAAGAAATTATTGCAGGCGTATTAATAGAAGGTGGTAGCGTAATGCCACAAGAAGTAACTAAAGAGTTATTCATGGAAATGGTACAAGTAACTGAAGTAGACGAAGGCATTACTGGTGCTGAAGTTGATGAGTCTATCAAATCAATGGCTACTAACGAGTCAATCCTACACGTTGCTTCATTTCCATTAAGCGAGCAAATTACAAACGTAACAGGTAAGCCATACCGTCACCTAACGATTCACAATATTTGTGATGCTGTAACTGCTGGCAAGATCGCTGACCTTGACGATCGTTACGCAATCATCTTACCTTGTAGAATTGCTGTAGTTGAAGGCAAAGACGGCAAGATTAGAATGATTAGCATGAACTCTGATGTAATGGATCTTATGAATCTACCTAAAGATGTGTACGAGCCAGCAAAAGAAGTTGCTGATAAGATGGACGCAATTATTGAAGGCGCTAAAGAGGGTTCTTTCTAAGCTCAGTCAAAATAAGTAACAATAAAAAAGCCTGCATTTGCAGGCTTTTTTATTGGGTTTTTTTTAGAATAAAGCTTAAAACTTATCAATTGCTAATCTTGTCAAATTAACCCAGCCAACAATAAATAACAATCCGCCCATCGGGGTTAAAAATACCAGTGGGTGATAGTAGGTGGCGGTGTATAAATATAAGCTTCCAGAAAACAATACAATAGCAAGGGTAAATAAAATACAGCTAAGCTTGATAATGGGCGAAGGTTTAAATTGATAATATACACACAGTGCCGCCATAACAATGGTGTGATACATTTGATAAGTGGCAGCTGTTTGAATTCTAGCCAGCTCCTTAGTGTTAAGCATGTCAGCCAATAAGTGCGCTGACATTGCGCCAGCAACAACGGCTAGCGCACCGCTCAATCCAATAAAAATCCATATTTTTTTCATTTATAAAATAGTGTCACATCTTTACCTATAAATTCAACACGTGCCTTCCATTTTTCTGCCAAGTGTCTCATGCTAGTTTGATTGAAAAAACAAATGTGAGTTGGGTCAGACTTGTAATACCAAGTGGAAAAATCAATCTCTTCACTCAACATACCTGTCATCACAGCCAGCACACCTTTCGGGTTAAGCATACCATACAAGCGGTCAAACTCCTTACCAGGATTATCGAGATGTTCAACTACTTCGGTGGCTGTAATAAAGTCGTACGTCTTGTCAAATACTTGCGGGTTAAAGGCGTAATACTTATCAAATAAATCCACTGTATGGTTTTTTTCTTCAAACATTAATGATAGCGTTGGCCCAGGGCCACAACCAAAATCTAAGCCTTTAGCGTTAGCAGTGAGGTGTTTTTCAACTGGATCGAAAACCGTTGATAAAAATTGTCGATAGCCTGCATCATCAGGATTATTTTGATGCAGGTCGTAGCGGGATTTTTCATCCGTATTATTCAAATGAAAACGCTTTGGTGTAAAAACTAATTCACACACTAAGCATTGAAAATAGCTCGAATTTTCATTTGAATAATAAGGTTGGGTCTTATCAGAACCGCACAATACACAAGGGTGATCTTGTTCATTGTGCGACACTCTAACTAACTAATGGGAGCAAGAGCTAGAGTGAGTATGACCATGTGACAACTCTTGTACTGTTGCCTCTCTGATACTCTCAATGCTGATATTAAAGTGTAGCGTCTTACCCGCTAATGGGTGGTTAGCATTAATCGTAATGGAGTCTTTGTTAATCTTTTCAACATGAACAACAACTGGGTTACCCTGCTCGTCTTGTGATTGTAATTCCATACCGACCTCTAGTTTATCAATACCCTTCAAGTCCTCCATAGGAATCTCTTGAATAGCTTCATCATAATAAGGACCGTAAGCATCTTCAGGCGCTAAAGAGACATTACAAGACTCGCCAACTTTCATACCTTCAACTGCCTTTTCTAAACCAGAAATAATATGACCATGGCCGTGCATAAATGGCATTGGCTCCTTACCAACTGATGAATCGATCACCTCACCAGCATCATTTTTTAGAGTGTAGTGCATTTCAACTACCGCGTCTTTTATTACTGTCATTTTTTAAACCCCTATGAACTAATTATAAAATTATCTTCCAAGTTAAAAGATGATTCTAGTGAGAACAAGATGCTGAATGAACGTGGCCGTGCTCTAGCTCATCAGCTGTTGCTTCTCTAACGCTCTCAATACTTACGTTAAAGTGTAGCGTCTGACCAGCCAATGGATGATTAGCATTAATAACAACAACATCATCTTTAATCTCTTCAACACGAACAATAAACGGATTACCTTGCTCATCTTGTGATTGCAACTCCATGCCGATTTCTAGATTTTCAATGCCTTGTAAAGCTTCCTTTGGAATCTCTTGAATACCTTCCGCCTGATGAGCACCGTAACCATCTTCTGGATTAACAGACACATCACAAGACTCGCCAGCCTTCATACCCTCAAGTGCTTTTTCTAAACCAGGGATAATATTGCCACGACCTTGAATAAAAGGCATTGGATCCTGCCCTTTTGATGAGTCAATCACCTCACCAGAATCGTTTTTTAATGTGTAATGCATTTCTACTACTGCGTCTTTTTTTACTGTCATTTTTTTCTCCTAGAATAAATTAAATGTTACTACTGGCTATATAGGGCTGAATCTTATTTATTCAACCACCTGCCCTGCGAAAACCACACAAGCCATGCAATGATAAATAAAGCAAACACCCCGTCCTGAATCCAAGACTCAACTGGATACTGCTTAATCGCCAAAGCTGATAAAAACAATACTAAAACCAAAAATCCAGTTTTGCATTTAATTCTATCTTTTTTCAACTCATGACGATGGCAATGCAAAATTACATCAATAAGATTTTTAAAAGGATAAACCAGCAAGAATAAAATAACTGGCGTCAGAACGATGGATATAGCAACAGAAAGCATACTATCAACATCTGACTGAACAAGCCCTAGATAAGCACCAATATCAGTATCAGCAAGCGTGGAGATAATCCAATCGCCTGGTAGTGATGCCCACTCTATAACTAATTCCCATATTTGATTGTTTTCTTGAATCTCTTTCATTGTTAGCTTGTCTAAAAAATATAATATACGACTATTTTACAGACGAAAAAAAGACTTAATAAATAAGTCATTTAATAAAATCTATAATCAAATAGCGCTTACTCTAAACTAGCGCCGTCAACAT
>CAJVCJ010000047.1 GCA_910595855.1 Candidatus Thioglobus vulcanius
GGTGGTCCTGCAATGTTAATCGGTTTGGGTGGTGGTGCCGCTTCTAGTATTAAGAGTGGTGAACAAAGTGAGGATTTAGATTTTGCATCTGTTCAACGTGCCAACCCAGAAATGGAAAGACGCGCCCAAGAGGTGATTGATCGTTGTGCTAATTTAGCAGATGATAATCCAATTATTTCGATTCATGATATTGGTGCTGGTGGCCTATCTAACGGCTTGCCAGAACTAGTCAACGATTCAGGTCGTGGTGGTCGCTTTGAATTACGCAATATTCCAAATGATGATAAGCAAATGTCACCGCTAGAAGTTTGGTGTAATGAATCTCAAGAGCGCTATGTACTTGCTATTGCACCATCTAGTTTAGATTTATTTAGTGATATTTGTACACGTGAACGTGCGCCATTTGCCGTACTAGGTGAATCAACCAAAGAGCAAGAATTAGTCTTAAGTGATGAACTATTTTCTGACACGCCGATTAATATGCCGATGTCAGTATTATTAGGAAATCCGCCAAAAACTAGTATTAATGCAATTACACAAGAAATCAATCTTAACGCTTTAGACACATCTGCCATTAAATTAGATGATGCCATTAATAGAATTTTACAACTGCCAACAGTTGCCAGTAAAAACTTCTTAATCACCATTGGTGATCGAAGTGTGACTGGCATGGTTGCGCGCGATCAGTTTATCGGCCCTTGGCAAGTTCCAGTGGCCGATTGTGCTATTTCTATTTCTGACTATGTCGGCTTTAAAGGCGAAATTATGTCATTAGGTGAGCGCACTCCTCTTGCACTATGTGATGCCAATTCAGCAGCACGTATGACCATTGGTGAGGCGTTAACCAACATGTTAAGTGGTTATGTTGAAGATATTCATGATATTAGCCTAAGTGCTAATTGGATGAGTGCAAGTGGCCATCCAGGTGAAGATTCAAAACTATTTGAAGCAGTTAAAGCGGTTGGTATGGATCTTTGTCCTGAGCTTGGCTTAACCGTACCTGTGGGTAAAGATTCCATGAGCATGAAAAGCTCATGGACTGATGATGGAGTAGATAAGTCTGTTACTTCGCCACTATCACTAATTATCACTGCTTTTTCGAAAACGTCGGACGTTAGAGCACAAAAAACACCTTTACTAGATACTAATACAGACTCTGAACTACTCTTAATCGACCTTGGCTTTGGCCAAAACAGAATGGGTGGCTCTTGTTTGGCACAAGTGTATAACCAGATCGGTAATATTGCACCAAACCTTGATGATTCGTCATTATTCAAAAAATTCTTTACCGTTATTAATCAGCTAAATAAAGCCAATTTAATTAGTGCTTATCATGATCGATCTGATGGCGGTGTTATAACGACTATATTAGAAATGGCATTTGCTTCACACTGTGGACTAGATATTGAAACCAATGTCAGTATTGAAGCCTTATTCAATGAAGAGCTAGGTTGTGTTATTCAAGTTTCTAATGCTAATAAATCAAAAGTGGTAGCGGCACTTGCAGAAGCAGGACTTACTGATTGTACTAGCACTATTGCCACTATTAATGACTCTGATACGATCAACATCACCTCTAACGGTAAGCAAATTTACTCACAGTCAAGAGCAGAATTACACACACTTTGGTCATCAACATCGTATGAAATAGCCAAATTAAGAGACAATCCAGACTGCGCACAACAGGAGTTTGACAACATTGGTCAAACAACTGATGGCATCAAAACCGACCTAAGCTTTGACATAGATCATTCAATCATTACACCCTACATCAAAACCAATGTTAAGCCAAAAATCGCCATTCTTCGAGAGCAAGGTGTTAATGGACAAGTTGAAATGGGTGCTGCATTCGACAAAGCTCAGTTTGACGCAGTAGATGTTCACATGAGTGACATCCTTTCAGGAAGAATTTCTCTTGAGGAATTTAAAGGTTTGGTTGCTTGTGGTGGCTTTTCATATGGCGACGTATTAGGTGCAGGACGCGGTTGGGCAAGTTCAATTCTCTACAATGCGCGAGCCAAAGATCAATTTGAAACTTTCTTCAATCGTGAAGATAGCTTTGCACTAGGTGTTTGTAACGGCTGTCAAATGATGTCTAATCTACGTGATATTGTTCCTGGATCTCAAAATTGGCCAAGCTTTTCTCGTAATGTTTCTGAACAATTTGAAGCTCGATTTTCAAGTGTTAAAATTGGCAAGTCACGCTCAATTTTCCTTAATGATATGCAAGACTCTATTATGCCAATTGCTATTGCCCATGGTGAAGGCAAAGCAAGCTTTAGTGGAAATTCTATTAATAATATCGCCCTACAATACGTTGATCATCAGGGTAATACGACTCAATCCTATCCTCACAATCCAAATGGATCTGAACAAGGTGTTGCTGGCGTGACAAACGACTCTGGTAGAGTGACCATTATGATGCCACACCCTGAACGTGTTTTTAGAGCAGTGCAAAACTCACACCATTCAAAAGACTGGAATGAGCGCAGCCCATGGATGAGAATGTTTGAAAATGCTAGAGCTTGGATTGACTAATATTTAGGTTAAGACAACTAAGCTTCACTTAGGAAGCCCGGTTACTTTACGCCTTAGTCAGAACATACTTTAAAATTTCAATAACTTGTTCTGGCGTTGTTGCCCATGCCATTGCTGAACCATCTACTTCTTTAAGTGGATGGACTATATCTTCATTATGAAGGGTGATGTAAGGCTTTGCCAATGCAGAGCAATATCCAGCATCAAAAGCTGCATTCCACTGCTTATACTTATCGCCAAAACGCACAACAGCTACATCGCAGTTTTCAATCAGTGTCTTAGTTCGTATTGCATTTACTTTTGCAGATTTATGATCACGCCAAAAACTATTGCTTTCGTCACCAAGCATATCTCCAGCAGCATCACTCGCCTCATGATTTGTAACAGCAGAAGTAAATGTAACGGATAAATTATGCGCCTTACATCCATCTTTTAAGCGCTGTCTCCAGTCTGTGTGTATTTCACCAGAAAGATATACAGTCAAGTCCATGTTTATTCCTATATTGATTAATAAATATAATAAATCTAGCGATATATTATTTTCCAAAATAATACCATCAACCTAGATATTAATTTTAACTTGTTACATATAATCAAGCATTACTGCAAAATAGATCAATGTTAAAACCTCTTAGATTTTTACAACCTTAAATAGTAGCTATGAATTATCAACTGATTCGATCAAAACGTAAAACTTTAAGTTTACAAATTAACGGCAATGCACAGCTAATCGTGCGCGCTCCAAATCTATTATCTATAGCCAAAATAGAACGCTTTATTGATGAAAAATCTGCCTGGATTGAAAATAAATCAACTACCATTCTTGCCAAAACACCAAAAAAACCGAGCTACATAGATGGTGAAAAATTTTTATATTTGGGCACTGAGTATTCATTAAGCATTAAAGCCAATCACCCTAAAGCATTAGCCTTTGATGGCCAAGAATTCTTCCTTAATCAGGGTAACAAAGAGGAATTCTTAGCTTGGTATAAAAACTCTTTTAAGAAAATCGCCCTACCGCGGCTTGAATATTATGCCAAAAATCACCAATTTTCGTATAATCAGGTTAGGTTAAAAACCCAAAAAACACTTTGGGGTTCATGCTCTTCGAGCAACAATATTAATCTTAATTATTTACTAATTCAAGCGCCGATGAGTGTTATTGATTACGTGATAGTACATGAATTATGCCACACTACCCACAAGAACCATTCGAAGTATTTCTGGCAACTTGTATCATCTATTTTGCCAAACTATAAAGCCAGCAAAAGCTGGCTTTATGAGAATGGTTACAGGCTAACAAACCTGTAAAAATTACTTATCGTTAAACTTTGTTGTCGCCTCTTCCATTGCTGCTTTTAATGTACCCATTTGAGCCATCTCAACAATAATATCACCACCACCAACTAGCTCAGCATTGAAGTAGATTTGCGGAAATGTTGGCCAATCTTGAAAAGCTGGTAAATTTTGCATTACCTCTTGATCTTCAAAAATGTTCACATAAGCAAACTCAACACCTGTAGATGCTAGCGTCTGTGCAGCGGTTGCTGAAAAACCACATTGTGGAAACTGAGGCGTACCCTTCATGTAAAGTACCACTGGTGCACTGTCTACTTGCTGTTGAATTCTATCCATTACGCTCATAATTTACTCCTTTTCTTGCGTGTCTAAAAACCTAGTATTTTACTCTTATATCTGTATATTATTGTTTAATTGCTTGTGCAATAGTGTATTTCTGACCTTGTTTTAATTTTTTATAATTTCCAAAGACAGATTTAAAATTATCTTTAATAAAATGACGTAAACCATTAATTGTAACAAAGGTAATTTTTCCACCTGGTTTAAGCGCATCAAATGCATCATACAAAATAATACTTAACTGCTCTCTGCCAACTTTAGCGGGTACATTTGACAGCACTTGGTCAAAATAATTTTGCTTATTGACAGTTGAAAATGCATCTGAAAGATAAGCCTGGGCATTGTTAATATGATTTAGCTTGGCATTAGTATTTGATAATTCTACAGCAACAAAATCCTTATCCACCATATGCACTTCACCCTCTGGGCAAGACTTAGCTACTGCCAATCCTATTGGCCCATAACCACAACCCAAGTCTAGACATTTGTCAGCTTTGCTAATATCAAGATACTTCATAAACAATATAGTTCCATCATCAATTGATTTTGGGCTAAATACACCCCATCGTGTTTGCAAAGTTAGATCATGATCTAGTAAATTTGCCTGAATTTTTAGATCTAGCTTTAATTTTGGAATATCTTTTCGGGTAAACATAATTAGTTTTGTTGTTGTTTTTTTCGAGCTATTTTTTTTGCTTTAGAAGCAATGATTTGACTAGCATTATCCCCTATATGAGACTCTCCTCTTTGCTTTGCAAGTTGAACCTGTTTTTCTCTTTCTCGGTATCTATTAATCTGATCATCACTCCTCGAGCCATGACATCTAGGGCATGACACGCCTTTTTCATAATGCTCATGATTTTTATCTTGCTCGGTAATTGGGTAACGACATGCATGGCATTGGTCGTACTGACCTTGCTCTAGGTTATGCTTAACAGCTACTCGATCATCAAACACAAAGCACTCACCCTTCCACATACTATCCTGCTCAGAAACTTCTTCAAGATACTTAAGAATACCGCCCTGCAAATGATATACCCGATCAAACCCTTGTGTTTTTAGATAGGCAGTTGATTTTTCACAACGAATGCCGCCCGTACAAAACATAGCAACTTTCTTGCCTTGATATTGCTCAAGATTGGTTTTGGTGTATTCTGGAAATTCTCTAAAAGTTTCAGTACTTGGGTTAATGGCGCCTTTAAAAGTGCCAATTTCATATTCGTAGTTATTTCTAGTATCTATTAAAATTACTTCAGGATCACTAATCAACTCATTCCAATCTTGTGGCGATACATAAGTACCAACCGACTCTTTAGGATCAATATCAGAAACACCTAAAGTAACAATTTCTTTCTTAAGTTTAACCTTTAGGCGTTTGAACGGTAAATTTTCACTTTTTGAAAATTTAATTTCTAAATTATCAAATCTCCCGTCTTTATCTAAAAATTCAATCAATCTATCGATTGAATTTTGAGTGCCGGAAACAGTTCCATTCAAACCTTCCAATGCTAATAAAATAGTTCCCTTTATCTCTAATTCAACCATTAATTCTCGTAATGGCTCTCTAAATGATTCAAAGTCATCTAAACGTACAAACTGATACAAAGCGCAAACTGTAAACATATAGTCTCATTTATTGAGTAAAAAAACAATCTATTTTACAGAAAAATAATTAAGGTTATTTCCATCAAAAGGATTAATGCATATTTTCAGTCAAATAAATATCCGTATAATATTTAGATGGATTCAGACACGTCATTGCCAATATTAAACTCGATTAAAACTCCGCAAGATATTAAACAATTAGATATTACTCAACTGGAGTTTTTGGCGGCTGAAGTTCGTGAATTTTTAATTGAAAATATCCAACAAACGGGTGGACATTTGGCACCTAATTTAGGCACAATTGAAATGACTATTGCCATGCATTATGTCTTTAATACACCTGAGGATAGCTTTGTTTTTGATGTTGGGCATCAAGCCTACACTCACAAAATTTTAACTGGTCGTTTAGACAAGATGCCGACTTTGCGCCAAAGACACGGCCTTTCTGGCTTTACTAAGCGCTCAGAAAGCATTCATGATAGTTTTGGAGCGGGCCATTCATCAACCTCGATTAGCGCTGCACTTGGTATTGCAATAGCTAATGGTATTCATAAAAATCATAGTAAGTCTGTTGCTGTAATTGGTGATGGCGCCTTAACTGGTGGCATGTCATTTGAAGCCCTTAATCACGCTGGTGACTCAGAGGCAGATTTATTAATCATCCTAAATGACAACGACATGAGTATTTCTAAGAATGTCGGGGCTATGAATAAATATTTGACCAGGTTAATTTCTGGCAAAGTGTATTCTACAATGAAATCTAAATCATTAGGATTTTTAGAAAGAATGCCAATGATTCATGAATTTGCCAAACGTTCAGAAGAGCATCTCAAAGGTATGGTTTTACCCAGCACATTGTTTGAAGAATTAGGGCTTGATTATTTTGGCCCTATTAATGGTCATGATTTACCAACTTTAGTCAAAACATTACAAAATCTTAAAATTCAAAACAAGCCCCGCCTATTACATATTATTACCAAAAAAGGTAACGGCTTAAAGTCGGCAGAAAACGATCCTTGTAAATTTCATGGTATCGCCCCTGTTCAATCAACTACCAGCCTTTTACCAAGCTACAGTAACGTATTTGGCACCTGGCTTAACAATACCGCCAAGAAGAATAAAGATTTAATTGCCATTACGCCAGCCATGTGCACAGGTTCAGGTATGAGTGAATTTGAAACAAATTTTCCGGATCAGTATTTTGACGTAGGCATTGCTGAACAGCACGCCATTACTTTTGCAGGTGGTCTTGCCGTTCAAGGATTAAAGCCTGTTGTTGCCATCTACTCAACCTTTCTACAGCGTGGCTATGATCAGCTAATTCATGACGTCGCCCTGCAAAAGTTAAATATTGTTTTTGCTATTGACCGAGCTGGCTTGGTTGGTGCGGATGGTGCTACACATGCGGGTAGCTTTGATCTTAGTTTTTTGCGCTGCATACCCAATCTAACTATTATGTCACCAAGTAACGCTAAGCAAATGTATCAAATGTTAAATACTGCATTTGATATGCCTGGTGCGATATGCGTACGCTATCCTCGCGGAACTTCCAAAGTTGATCAATATATCAGTGATGAATGTATTAAAGCTGGCACAGCTGAAATCATGCGCCAAGGATCTAATATTGCTATTTTATCCTTTGGTACAATGCTTGAAGCAGCAATGCAAGCGGCAGGAGAACTCGATGCTACCGTTGTTGACATGCGTTTTGTTAAGCCATTAGATGAAAATCTAATTATTAAACTATCAAAATCGCACGCCCAGTTTATTACCATAGAAGATAATGCCGTTAATGGAGGTGCAGGAAGTGGTGTTAGTGAATTCCTACATCAACAACAAATCAGCACGCCATTAACTATTTTAGGATTACCTGATACATTCACCGAACAAGGTTCTCAAAATGAACTTTATGAGCTCTATGGTTTAGATGCTACTGGCATTATTAATGCCGCTAAACAATGAAAAAATTACTAAAACACTATAGCCCAAAGCCAGATGATCTAAAAAATCATAAACATTTAGGCTGGCTTAGCAAGCATTTACATGATGCAAGTTTGTGGAATTTCAATCGAAAATCAATTTCAAAAGCGTTTGCTGTTGGGCTTTTTTTCGCCTTTATTCCAGTGCCGTTTCAAATGCTCCTTGCTGCGCCAGCTGCAGTTATTTTTGCAGCCAATCTACCCCTATCGATCGCCTTAGTTTGGATAACTAATCCTGTCACCATGGCGCCTATTTACTATGGATGTTATAAATTGGGCGCTTGGACTTTAGGCGTACAGATTGAATCTGACTTTATCATGTCGCGGGAATATATCTGGCAAGTATTCGACACCATCTGGCAGCCATTCTTATTAGGTTGTTTAATAGTATCTGTAGTGACTTCGCTAATTGGTTATTTTGGTGTACAGTTGATTTATCGATATCGAATATACCGACGCATGAACAAACTATAAATTATCCACAGTTAGCTTAAGCTGAGCTCTGATCTTAGCCTCAAGCGTATCAACCAAATCTTCATTCAATACCTTTTGATCTGTTTTACCGTCAACGTACATCAGATTTGGCTCGCCACCAGTAAGACCAACCGAAACCGCTTTAGCCTCACCAGGGCCATTCACCACACAACCAATAACTGCTGCATCAATAGGCTGTGTAATATCTTCTAAGCGAGCCTCTAACTCGTTAACCACTTTAATGACGTCAAATTTTTGACGCGAACAAGATGGGCATGCAATTAAATTAACACCCTTTTGGCGCAAACTTAACGACTTAAGAATATCAAAACCTACTCGAACCTCATCTACCGGATCAGACGCCAAAGAAACACGAATTGTGTCACCAATACCTTCTGCCAACAACAAACCCAAGCCAATGGCTGATTTAACCGTGCCAGAGCGTAAAGAGCCTGCCTCGGTAATACCCAAATGCAATGGATTGTCAATTTGAGAAGCTAATTGCTTGTAAGCAAAAACTGTCATAAAAATCTCAGAGGCTTTAAGCGAAATTTTAAAGTTATTAAAATCCAAGCGATCTAAGATATCAATATGCCTAAAAGCTGACTCAACCATTGCTTCAGGGGTTGGTTCAGTATATTTTTTTTGTAAATCTTTTTCTAGAGAGCCAGCGTTAACACCAATTCTAATCGGAATTCCATGATCTTTGGCAGAGGCTACCACTTCACGAATACGGTCTTCACGGCCAATATTACCAGGGTTAATGCGCAAACAATCAGCGCCATATTCAGCCACTTTAAGTGCAATTTTATAGTCAAAATGAATATCAGCAATCAACGGGATATTTGCCTGTTGCTTAATCTGCCTGAATGCTTCAGCCGCCTCCATTGTTGGTACAGAAACTCGCACTAAATCGGCACCAGCATTTTCAATCGCTTTAATTTGATTTAATGTCGCTTTAACATCGGTGGTCGGCGTATTTGTCATACTTTGAACTGCAATTGGCGCATCACCACCAATGGCAACATTGCCAACAAATATTTGACGTGATTTTCTTCTTATAATTGTATGAGTTGCTTTCATTGTTGTTTAAATGTTTGAATTATCTCATCAAGACCTTTAGCGCTTTCTACACGATGATCAATAATGGGCTGATAGGCTTTATTAGATTTAATTATAATACTAGTAGGCTCCTCAATGGATTTTTTAGCCTTGCTAATAACAATCACAGTTTGACTAGATGATTTAACCATTTTTTTTTCAAAAATTTGAGACGTTAAATATCCCACAACAAACAAAACTATTACAACAACCCAAACTTTACTCTGTGACTTTTTCTTTGATTTTTTAGGGTAATAATCAATTCCGTCTAGCATCTGAACGTTTAGTTTTATCTTTAATCTTTCCAGCGAGTTGACCACACGCAGCATCAACATCCTCACCTCGAGTGCGCCTAGTCATAGTGCGAATTCCTTGCGAAAATAAGACGTTTTGAAATTTTTCAATGGTTCTAGCGCTTGATACTTGATAGTCAGATTGTGGAAATGAATTAAAGGGAATTAAGTTCACTTTAGCTGACACACCTTTGAGTAATTTTGCCAGTTGCTGTGCATGCTCATTAGAATCGTTAATATCCTTTAACATGACGTATTCAAACAAGATATGACGCTCTTGCTTTCCTGCATTGAGATAAACATCACAAGCCTTCATTAATTCTTTGATCGGATATTTTTTATTAATAGGCACAAGTACATCGCGTAATTCATCAGTTGGTGCATGAAGAGAAATAGCCAAACTAACTGGCACACGCTCACTCATGCGTAACAATGCAGGCACAACGCCAGAACTTGAAATCGTCACCTTACGGCGCGACAAGCCGAACGCTAAATCATCTAATAACAAATCACAAGCACTGTAAACAGCCTCTTCATTCAGCATTGGTTCGCCCATACCCATAAATACAACATTGGAAATACGCTTTCCAGAAGACTTTAAATGTAAATTTGCAATCAATACTTGAGCCATTATTTCAGCCGTTGATAAATTTCGATTAAAGCCTTGATAGCCGGTTGAACAAAAAGTACAAGCTAAGGCGCAACCTACTTGTGATGAAATACACAATGTGCCGCGATCTTTTTCAGGAATATAGACCGTTTCAATATTGTTGTCGCCGCCCGTATCAATCACCCATTTTACCACCCCATCCAAGGCATGATTTTTACTCACAACTTCTGGGAAGTCAATGCAGGCTACTTCAGACAAAGTCTCTCTTAGTTTTTTACTAAGATTAAGCATTTGATCAAAATCAAACACATGGTCCTTATAAATCCATTTCATTAACTGCTTAGTACGAAAAGGTTTTTCGCCCAATTTAGCAAAAAATTCACTTAGATCAGCTTGATTTAAATTTAGTAGATTTTGTCTTTGTGTCATAGTAAAAATAGCCTATGCTATTTAACAATCATTAGAAAGTCTATTTTACAAGATAAGCCAGAACAGCTCATCTTATTATTTTTACATGGGTCGCACTACTTTTTTTGACATAAAAAAAGCACCCTAAGGTGCTTTTATCTCAACTAACGAATAATGAATTACGCGTTAACTGCATCCTTAAGTGACTTACCTGCTTTAAACGCAGCAACTTTAGAAGCTTTGATTTGGATCGAAGCACCTGTTTGAGGGTTACGACCTGTGCGCGCTGCACGATCTCTAACTACAAACGAACCAAAACCAGTTAACTGAACGCCATCACCGCTAGCCATAGCACCAGTGATAGCACCAGTGATTGCATTAAGCGCACGACCGGCATCTGATTTTGATAAATTTGCTTCTGATGCGATTGCATCAATTAATTCTGATTTGTTCATTCTCTTCCCCATTAATATTAAAATTTTAATAAAATATTAATTAACAAATAATAAAAATACCTTGTTAATTAATTTTTTTATCAATTATAGTTAAAAAAGTGCTGTTATATCAATCAATTGCAAAAAAAAACAAGGTCGCATATTGATCTATTTATTTATTTCTTTTAACGCTCTTTGCTTATCTCGCTCCCAATCTCTAGATTTAATATCCTGACGCTTATCATGATTTTTTTTACCTTTAGCAACACCAATTTCAAGCTTGACTCGTCCACGCTTCCAATACATTTTTAAAGGCACTACCGTGGCACCTTTTTGGTCTACTTTCTCTTTAAGTCGATTAATCTCCAATCGATTAAGTAGTAGTTTACGAGTTCGGGTTGGATCAGGGTTAACATGAGAAGATGCACTTTGTAAGGCTGAAATATGAGCGCCAAACAAAAACATTTCAGAATTTTTTAAGATCACATAGCTTTCTTTAATTTGAACTTTGTTTTCACGCAAGCTTTTTACCTCCCATCCTTCTAAAGAAAGCCCAGCTTCGAACGTTTGTTCGATAAAATAGTCATGACGTGCTTTTTTATTCAGCACGATTGTATTCGAACTTGTTTTAGATTTTTTGGATTTTTTTGCCATGCATCAACTCTCTAAAAGTGCTCTTGTGCCTTATTCAGCTGAGCAAATGTATCAATTAGTCAACCAAGTTGACGATTATCCAAAATTTCTCAACTGGTGTTCAGATGCCTCTATTTTAAAGCAAACCAGTGATCAAATCATAGCCTCGGTTGAGATTAATAAATCAGGCTTTAATCAAAGCTTTACAACCATTAATACGTTAACACCCAATCAACGTATTGACATGAAGCTAAAGGAAGGTATGTTTAAACAGCTTAATGGCACATGGGTATTTACCAAGCTTAACGATCAAGCTTGTAAAATTGAACTAAGCTTAAACTTTAGCTTCTCTTCGAAGATTTTAGATCTGGCTATTTCTCCAATTTTTACCAGTATAGCTAATTCACAACTAGAAGCATTTGTTGCAAGAGCAAAGGTAGTTTACTAATGCTATATGGCTTTAACAAACCTTTTGGTGTGTTATGTCAGTTTAGTGGCGAAGGTGACACACTCGCTAACTATATTAATACCAAGAATATCTACCCTGCTGGACGTCTTGACAAAGACTCTGAAGGCTTATTGTTATTGACTGATGATGGTAAACTCCAGCACAAAATATCACACCCTAAATTTGATAAAGAAAAAACATATATTGTACAAATTGATGGTCAAATCTCAAGTGATGCGATTACTCAGCTTTGTAAAGGTGTTAGACTTAAAGATGGGCTAACTAAACCGGCTAAAGCACGCATCATTGATACCCCTGAATGGTTATGGCCTAGAGTTCCTCCGGTACGATTTCGCAAAGACATTCCCACTTCCTGGATTGAGCTAAAAATTACACAAGGGAAAAATCGCCAAGTAAGGCGCATGACTGCGCATGTAGGATTTCCCACACTAAGACTAATCCGGACTCAAATTGGCGATTGGACTTTAAATAATATTAAACAAGGAAAGTATGAATCCTTTTGAATTAAGTTATCAAGCGTTAATGTCTAGTAGCATTACTGAAAAAATCACTCTTGTTAGTAAGCTTCATTCATTAAAAAACCAACAAGCACTAGACTATCAGTCAACTTATGACATAGATCCAGTTGAAAGCCCGGGTAGACCCATTAAACCAATTTTGGCCAGATTCAATACCATGCCAAAACGCGGTAAATCTGACATTGGATTTATCGAAACCATTCATGCGATCTGTCATATTGAATTTAATGCTATTAATTTAGCTTTAGATGCAGCCTATCGCTTTCGAGATATGCCAGATCAATTTTACCAAGATTGGATTCAAGTAGCCTTTGAAGAATCTCAACACTTTCAACTACTTAATAATTATCTAATAGAGCTTGGTTATCAATATGGAGATTTTGATGGACATAACGGCCTCTGGAAAATGACCTTTGAAACTGATTATGATGTACTTGCTAGAATGGCACTTGTGCCTAGAGTGCTTGAAGCCAGGGGCTTAGATGCCACACCAAAAATACAAAGACGTTTTGAAAATTCAAAATTCAAGCCCATGATCGGACTACTAGATATTATCTTTAATGATGAAATTGGCCATGTAAAAATTGGTAATTATTGGTTCCACTCATTGTGTAAGCAGCGATCACTTGATGCAATTTCGACTTTTAATCAATTAGTTATTAAACATATTGGTAGTGAACTTCGCGGCCCTTTTAATATTGAAGCTCGAAAATTAGCGGATTTTTCAGATGAAGAATTGGATTATTTACAAGCACGTGGCGCCTTAAGCGCTACTTAAGATTACTTAGCCAAGCATCAATCACCTTGGTTAGATTGTCAGCTGATCCTTCTTCTTTGTAATAATGGTCAGCGCCTTTAATGACTTTTTGCGCACTTTGCTTATTGTTAGAAATATCCATTAATACTTGTCTAGATTCCGATAAACGAACAACACCTGGGAAATCCTTCTCACCATAGACATCTAATACTGGCTTAAGCATAATATCTAACGGAAAGCGCTTAATGACTTTTTGCTTGTAATCCGTTGCACCCATACCAATGCCCACATAGGCATTAATCTGATCATCACCATATTTATCAAAATAGCTCATTGACATATGCGCACCACATCCATGAGAAATCAAGATAATATTATCAATACCACGAGCTTTGTAAAAATCTATTGCAGCTTCAATACGCTCATGTGAAAACGGCATAATTGGCACATAATCATAATATGTTGCGTTCTTATCCAGTACCGGCATTTGTACCGACAATGTGTGCCAGCCTTTGTTGGCCAAGCCAACTCTTAGCGGCTTAATAACAGAATCCCAATTAGCATGATAGCCACGAGAATGCAGCACAATCACGCCACCTTTAGGTGCTTCAGCCTCGGTTTCCATAAAGATACTAAACACCTCCTGGTCGTTAGCCAGCGGTAAATACTCTACATCACCATCCATTACTGCATCTTCAATCTCACCAATCATGCGATTTTCACGCTCTAAATCAGGCTTAGAATCGGTAAATTGATTGTAATATTTTTGTAGAGACTGAGGGTCAAAATCACCAATTTTTGGCAATTCTGGAAACTTTGGAAAACTATCTAAGCTTGGGAAAAATGCCGAAACATTTAACGACAGACTTAAAGAAATAGAAATTATTAATTTATTCAACATAATTTTCCTTTAGAAGTTTGAGAGCAGCCTTGGCATCTGGGTGTTTGTTTTGCATTGCACGATTAAACCAATAATATGCTTGCTTAATATCATCTTGTTCAAGCATTAAAGAAGCTAAGTTAAATTGAGCGTATTCATCCTCTTGCATGGCGGCTGTCAACCACCAGTTTTTCGCCAATTCAATATCTTTATCAATCCCCTTGCCATCGTAATACAGCATGCCCAGCTCACTTTGGGCATACGAAAAACCTTGATTGGCTGATTTATCAAACCATTCAAATGCTTTTTTATCATCTTTCTCTGTACCAAGCCCGTGTAAATAGCTTAATCCAATGTTGTTTTGCGCAGCGCTATGTCCGCCGTCAGCGGCACGCATCATCCATTCAAATGCAGCGTCGTTACGCCCCACTTGTGAATAATCGTGACCAATTTGATACCAGCGATCAAATCTTGTTTCTGCTTGCGCGAAATTGGTGTTGAAACTAAAAAAAAGGGATGCTATTAACACCCCTTTCCTAATACTATAACTCATCAATTTACTTTGTTGACAAACCTAGTGCCTTCCAAGCATTCATACCACCGCGGTAGTATTTAATCTTATGCTCAGGGTAACCGATTGCTAACAACGCTCTGATTGACGCAGGTGATTGACCACACCACGCACCATTACAGAAATTGTAAATCGTCTTAGCACCAGTAAAATCTAACACGCCGTCAAGATCTTTAACACCGAATTTCTCAGTTAAGATTTCAACCACTGCCATTGGATCTTTGGCTAATGCCTTAGAGTTAAGCTTTGTAAATGGAACATTGATTGCGTGAGGGATTGTACCTTTCTTCACCCAACCTGGTGTACGTGCATCTACCACTAACACTGTTGTGTCGCCATTTGCAACTTTTTCAGCTGCATGAATAACATCAAGCTCTGTTACCATATCCACCTGAGAAGGTGCAAACGGGTTAGTTGCATTGATACAAAACGGAGGACAAGGACGTGATGTCTTTGCAAACGCTGGATCAATCGTATTTTTGTTATCAGCATTACGAGAAATACCCGCAATTTCTAATACACCCTTAACAATACCGACTGGCTTACTAGCTTTTTTAGCTGGAACTGCTGCTGATGAGCCGTTATTCCAGTTATGATCAGCACCTAAATAGTCTGCTTGAGCACCTAGTGTAAATACAGTAGCTATTGCAAGTGTAATTAATTTAATTTTCATAATAATCTCCTAGATAAAAAAAGGCACTTAAATAAGTGCCTTTTTATGAATCAATTACTTAGTTGTTAAGCCTAAAGCTTTCCAAGCATTCATACCACCACGGTAGTACTTAATTTTGCTTTCAGGGTAACCGATTGCTAACAATGCTCTGATTGAAGCAGGTGATTGACCACACCATGCACCATTACAGAAATTGTAAATCGTCTTAGCACCACTAAAATCTAATACGCCGTCAAGATCTTTAACACCAAACTTCTCAGTTAAGATTTCAACAACTGCCATAGGATCTTTAGCTAATGCCTTAGAGTTAAGCTTTGTAAATGGAACGTTGATTGCATGTGGAACTGTACCTTTCTTAACCCAACCTGGTGTACGTGCATCAACTACGATTACTGAAGTGTCGCCATTTGCAGAATCACGTGCAGCATGAATCACATCAAGCTCAGTTACTGTTTCAACTTTTGCAGGTGCAAACGGGTTAGTTGCATTGATACAGAACGGAGGACAAGGACGTGATGTCTTTGCAAACGCTGGATCAATCGTTGCTGCGTTATCTTGGTTACGTGAAATACCCGCAACTTCCATTACGCCCTTTACGATACCAACTGGCTTAGCTGTTACAGCCGTTGATGCTAAAAATGCTACTGTTGCAGCTGATACTACTAGTGTTTGAAGTTTCATACTTCTCTCCTCTTTATAAAAAAATACTCATTATTGAGCTTGTTATTAATGACTTTTTCCCTTCAAAAAGGGGTGAAGTCAAGAATTTGTTTAAAATTTAATCGCAGCTAGGCTCTTCTTCTAAGTTGTGATTGGCAAAAAAGTCCATTACACATTCTTCTTTTGCATCTTCTTCAGCAGCGTCACAAAAATCTTGTGCACCGTCACGAATAACCTGTTTTTGCGCCTCTGTTGAAGTTGCGCCTAATGGTACTGTTGTCTCACCATCTTGGTGTGCAATTACTGTTGTGCTCATTAAAAATGCGAATAATACAGCTAACTTTTTCACTAATTTCTCCTTTTTTGAATGTATTTGAGGGTCTATTTATACCACAAAGGTTGATATTTGCAAGTTTTTTTTGGTATTAATACCAATTAATAAAAAAATATTTAGTACATCTATTAATTATAATATAATAATATTTTTATCTTATTAAGGTAGAAAAAAGCTTAACGGTTACTTATTTTTTTATAAAATTATTTGCTGTAATTTTATCCATCGCCTGATTGGCTAATTCATCGGCCATATCATTCCCCTTATCACCACTATGCCCCTTAACCCAATGCCAGTGAACTGTATGGGATGCGTTAAGCATATCCAGACGCTGCCATAGATCTACATTTTTAACTGGTTTTTTGGCAGCTGTTTTCCAACCTTTAGCCTTCCAGCCTTTAATCCAATCGTTAATACCGTTCATGACATATTTTGAATCGGTGTATAGATCTATATCAATACTCTTAGATTTAATAGCCTCTAAGGCCTTAATAGCTGCCATAAGCTCCATGCGATTATTGGTAGTATCTCTTTCACTGCCATGAAGTTTTTTATCATGATCGCCATATCGAAGCCACACACCCCAGCCGCCAACTCCTGGATTACCACGGCAACCGCCATCGGTATAAATAATTATTTTACTCATGTCTATTTATTGATTGAAGTTATGGAATCAACATTAATTTGCAGCCAGTATTCTAACAGTGCCAAATGCCATAAGCGCGAGCCATTCAGCGCCGTCATGTATTGCTCTGGCTTATTAATCACTTTTTGTATAAATTTTTGATCAAATACGCCACGGTTAATGCAAGCACTGGAGGTCAAAATATCAGACATAAACTCTAAAAATTCACCTTGAACATATTTTAACGCTGGCATTGGAAAATAGCCTTTTTTACGATCAATCACACTATCAGGTAACAAGCCTCGAGATATTTGCTTAAGTGGATGTTTACCCTCTTCACTCATCTTTAAACTTGGTGGCATGCTTAACGCGTGTTCCACTAATTGATAATCCATAAATGGTACGCGCGCTTCTAATCCCCAAGCCATGGTCATGTTATCAACACGCTTAACTGGGTCATCCACAACTAGCCTAGTGATATCTGTACGAAAAACCTTATCCATAAACTCATCAGCATGTGCTTTTGAAAACTCCTTATTAAGCCAAGCCCGTGTGTGGTCGCCAGAATGATACTTTGCATTAACTGTTTGCAAATATTCCTCATAAGGTCGGTCAACATAATGTTTTGAAAATCGCTCAACCTCAGAGCCTTGTTCAGCTAGCATGCGCGGATACCAAAAATAGCCAGCAAAGGCTTCATCCGCACCCTGACCTGATAATACTACTTTAATGTGTTTAGATACTTGCTCAGAAAGTAAATAAAATGCCACAGCATCTTGACCTACCATAGGCTCATTCATATTGGCAATTGCCTCGCCTAACCTTGGTAATACTTGTGAATTACTCACCACGTATTTTTCATGGCGTGTATTGAATCTATCAACAATTTGATCTGAATATTCAAACTCAGAGCCAGCCTCATCGCCAATATCCTCAAAACCAATTGAAAACGTGCGAATATCTTCATGTCCTGCTTCATGTAACAAAGCAACCAATAAAGACGAATCCAAACCACCTGATAACAACACGCCAATTGGCACATCAGC
>CAJVCJ010000048.1 GCA_910595855.1 Candidatus Thioglobus vulcanius
GCTCTGAGTGCTTTGTAATTGTAGATTGTGCCATTAAATACCAGTACCAAATCTAATGCTTGATCTACCATTGGCTGGGACGCATAGTTTGACAAATCAATAATACTTAAGCGCTGATGGCCAAATCCAATACGCTGATCAACCCACTCACCAGAGCCATCTGGACCACGACGCGCTATTTTTTGCATCATGATGTTTAGATCTTGAGAATTAACCGCTTGATTGTCAAATCTTAATTGTCCGCAAATACCGCACATATATTCAATGTAGAAAATGTAAAATAGCTATTTTAGCAAGTATTTCAATAGATTTATGCCACAAACACTTTATGATAAATTAATGAGCGCGCACATTGTGCGCGAAGAAGCCACTACATCGCTTATTTATATTGATAGACAGCTGATCCATGAGGTTACTTCTCCACAAGCTTTTGAAGGCCTAGAAATGGCTGGCAGAAAGCCTTGGAGGATCAATGCATCTTTAGCTGTTCCTGATCATAATGTACCAACAACTGAGCGCTCAAGTGGTGTTAGTGGCATTGAAGATCCTATTTCAAAATTGCAAATTGAAACACTAGACAAAAACTGTGAAAAATTTGACATTATTGAAATTCAAATGAATGACATACGCCAAGGTATTGTGCATGTGGTTGGCCCTGAACAAGGTGCCACACTTCCTGGCATGAGTATTGTATGTGGCGATTCACACACCTCAACACATGGTGCTTTAGGCGCCTTAGCATTTGGTATTGGCACTAGTGAAGTAGAGCACGTTTTGGCTACTGGCTGCTTGTGGCAATCAAAATCTAAAAACCTAAAAATTGAAGTTAATGGAGATCTTAATAAAAGCGTAAGCGCTAAAGATGTAGCGCTTTATATTATTGGCGAAATTGGCACGGCGGGTGGCACTGGATTTGCCATTGAATTTACAGGCACAACCATTCAAAATTTAAGCATAGAAGGTCGTATGACGTTATGCAATATGGCAATTGAGGCAGGCGCTCGTGTTGGCATGGTAGCTGTTGATGATAAAACCCTAGAATACGTTAAGGGTCGACCAATGACACCAACAGGCGATGAATGGCATAAAGCAGTTAAATATTGGAATACATTACATTCTGACAAAGGTGCTCAGTTTGATCAAGTGGTTAACATTGATGCAAAAGATATCAAACCACAAGTTACTTGGGGAACATCCCCTGAAATGGTGATTGCGGTTGATGGGCTCATTCCAGATCCAGCTAAAGAGTCTGATCCAGTTAAAGCTCAAAGTATTAAAGACGCACTGAAATACATCCACCTTGAAGCCAACACACCAATTAACACGGTAAGTATTGACAAGATCTTTATTGGCTCATGCACCAATTCTCGCATTGAAGATTTACGTGCAGCAGCACAAGTGGCTAATGGCAAGCATATTGCAGATAACATCAAACTGGCTTTGGTTGTACCTGGTTCAGGATTAATCAAACTTCAAGCTGAAAAAGAAGGTCTGGACAAAATATTTACCGATGCAGGTTTTGAATGGCGTGAAGCTGGCTGCTCTATGTGCTTAGCCATGAATGCTGACAAGCTGGGAGTGGGAGAGCGTTGTGCCAGCACTTCTAATCGTAACTTTGAAGGTCGTCAAGGCCAGGGTTCATTTACACATTTAGTCAGCCCTGAAATTGCTGCGGCAAGTGCCATTGCTGGTCATTTTGCACAACCTTAAGGAATCATATCATGGATAAATTTACAATTTTAACTTCTATTGCTGCGCCACTTGATCGTGCCAATGTTGATACCGATGCCATCATTCCAAAGCAGTTTTTAAAATCAATCAAACGCTCTGGATTTGGGCCAAACTTATTTGATGAATGGCGCTATCTTGATCATGGCGAAGTGGGTATGGATAATTCCAAGCGCCCTATCAACAAAGACTTTGTACTAAATAAAGACGAATATCAAGGTGCAAAAATACTAATAACCCGTGAAAACTTTGGTTGCGGATCCTCTCGCGAACACGCGCCATGGGCGCTAGAGGATTACGGCTTTAAAGTGATCATTGCACCAAGTTTTGCTGACATCTTCTACAATAACTGCTTTAAGAATGGCATCTTGCCAATCGTTCAAAGCAATGAAGTGATGGATGAATTATTTGCAGTAACGAATGATATTACTATTAATCTTGATACGCAAACTATTCAAGCAAATAATAAGACATATACTTTTGAGGTTGATGAGGAACGTAAACGTCGTTTACTGCATGGTCTAGATGATATTGGTTTGACACTGCAATATGCGGACGATATTAAAACTTTTGAAGCGCAGTATTTTAAAACCTATTCTTGGCTATAATTCTTAATCATGATTGGGCATTTAACAGGAAAAATTCTGGAAAAAAATCCACCTGAAGTCTTACTTGAGGTGGGTGGTATTGGCTATGAAGTGCTATGCCCAATGTCAAGTTTTTATGAAATGGGTGCTACTGAAAATATTTCATTACACACACATTTTCATGTCAAAGAAGATGCGCAAACTTTATATGGCTTCATTTCTAAAGATGAAAAAACCTTATTTCGAGAACTGATTCGTGTAAATGGTGTCGGTCCAAAAGTGGCGCTCGCCATTCTTTCTCACCTCAATATTGCTTCACTCATGAATGCAGTGGCCAATGAAGATGATGCACTACTGGCTAAAACCCCGGGTATTGGTAAAAAAACTGCACAAAAACTTATCTTAGAGCTTAAGACTCGCCTAGAAAAATTAGAACTAAGTCAGAG
>CAJVCJ010000049.1 GCA_910595855.1 Candidatus Thioglobus vulcanius
GGGTGAAACTGTATTGGTTAATGGTGTTATTAGCCCCGTGTTAAAAATAACTAAATCCTTAATTCGATTGCGAATTTTAAATGGGTCAAATGCTAGGATTTATCATTTAAATTTTGATGATAAACGTCCGTTCCATATTATTGCCAGTGATGGCGGCTTATTAGAAAAGCCCATAATGGCGCATTCGATTAAATTAGCGCCCGCTGAACGCGCTGAAATTTTGGTTGATATTTCTGATGGAAAAATGCCAGTCTTGCGCCATAAGACGCATATGCAAAAATCTGCCAATCGAATGAGTGGCATGATGACAATGCAATCCATGCAAGGAAAAAAACAAGAATTTGATATTTTTCAAATTGATGCTAGAAACGTAAGGCATTCCGACAAAAAAATACCTAATAACCTTGTTAAGCATAACAGACTGTCTATGCAATCAATTTCTAACAAAAGGGTGTTTAAGTTACAAATGAAGATGGGCCCTATGCTAATGTTAGGTGCACTTTCCAATTCTCATGATTTACTTAAGATTAATGGAAAATCTATGGATATTAATCGTGTGGATGAAGTGGTAAAAGCAGGTAGCACCGAACTCTGGGAAATTGAAAATACTTCAATGATGCCACACCCATTCCACATTCACAATGTGCAGTTTAAGATTGTTTCACGCCGTGGAGAAGTAAAAGGCCACGAACTTGGATTCAAGGATGTGGTTCTAGTGCGTCCACATGAAACCGTACAAGTATTAATCAAGTTTCCAGAGTTCAGCGATGCCAAAACACCATATATGTATCACTGTCACATCTTAGAGCATGAAGATCTTGGCATGATGGGTCAGTTTGTAGTAGTATAGAAGTATTATGAAAGATTGAGAGGCTATGATGGATGGTAGTTTTTGGTCATGCAAACATACTTGGAGACGCAGTGCAAATAATACCAAATGGTGTTTGATTGGCTGTGCTATTGGTGATTTTGGTACTATTGCTTTTTTTCAATTTAGCGCCTTTAGTGTTGGCACTTTGACAGTTTTTTTGTGGGCGATGCTCAATGGTATTATTACCAGTATCGCACTGGAAACTTACATGTTGATGAGGCAAAAAATACAAGCTTTACAAGCATTTAAAACGGCAGCTGGCATGAGTTTGATTTCCATGATTTCTATGGAGATAGCCATGAATTTAACTGATTACTATCTAACAGGCGGTGCTATATTTGTGTGGTGGGCGGTGCTAATTTCCTTATTCTTTGGTTTTATTACCCCATGGCCTTATAACTACTGGCGTCTAAAAGCCTTAGGCAAGGCTTGCCACTGAAGAATGCTGCCACTGATCACCGTTATTGGTAAAATAACTACTTAATCAATTTCTACATTTATTTTATATGTCAGACAGTACACATAATATAGCGAGCGTTCTCACTGAAAGCTTGCCGTATATTCAAAAATTTCAAGGAAAAACCATTGTTATTAAATATGGTGGCAATGCAATGATTGATGAAGATCTTAAATCAAGCTTCGCACGCGATATCGTATTGATGAAATCAGTTGGTATGAATCCAATTGTTGTGCATGGTGGCGGTCCTCAGATTGGCAATATTTTAGAAAAAATTGGCAAAGAGAGTGAATTTATTGGTGGCATGCGTGTGACTGATTCAGAGACCATGGATGTGGTAGAGATGGTATTAGGTGGCCTGGTTAATAAAGAAATTGTTAATTTAATTCACCAGCATGGCGGACATTCTATCGGCCTAACAGGTAAAGATGGTAGCTTAATTACGGCTAAGAAATTACAGCACGACATTAAGCTCACTTCTGAAATTATTGATTTAGGTCATGTGGGTGAGGTTGATGAGATTGATACTTCGGTTATCGAGCTATTATTAAAGGGAGACTTTATCCCGGTAATTGCACCAATTGGTGTTGGTGAAGATGGTTTTTCATACAATATTAATGCAGATTTGGTGGCGGGCTCAATTGCTCAGGCATTAAACGCAGAAAAGCTTATTTTGTTAACTAACACTTCAGGATTGCTAGATTCTGAAGGTGAATTATTAACTGGATTAGATGCTAAAACGATAGATGGATTAATTGAAAATGGTACGATTTACGGCGGCATGCTACCTAAAATTGGGTGCGCCTTATCTGCAGTTAAGAATGGCGTCAAGTCTACTCATATTATTGATGGGCGTGTGCCTCATGCGGTGTTGTTAGAAGTTTTTACAGACAATGGCGTGGGCACATTGATCACTTGCAATGAATAAAGAGAATCGCAATACCATTAAAGTTATTGATTGCCAAGTATTGGCACATTATCAATTTGAAGGTGATCAGTATATTCTAACACTCTCTTCGGAAATAATTGCCAATGAGACTAAGCCAGGGCAATTTGTGCATATTAGCGTGTCGGATATATTGCCAATGAGGCGTCCAATCTCTATCATGTCAGTAGATAAAGAAAACGCAACGTTTGATTTACTCTATAAAGTGGTGGGCGAGGGCACTAAGCAATTAGCCGAACGTAAAGTGGGCGATGTGATTAGTGTTATTGGTCCGATTGGCAACGGCTTTGAAATGACAGAGAATAAACGCCCTTTATTAATTGGTGGTGGTGTTGGTATGCCGCCAATGGTTGCGATTGCGCAATCAGTCAAAGATACAGATTATCAGCCATTTGCTATATTAGGCTCTGAAGTGCCATTTCCATTTGATGAGCAAGTGGCTAAAGATGGTAAAGACTACCAGGGTGCAACACGCACTATGCCTGAGTTAGAAGATTGGGGTGTTGAGTGTCGTTTAGCCAGTTTGCAAGGTTATCAAGGTGTGTTCAAGGGTTATGTGACTGATCTTGCCAAGGTCTATTTGGATGGCTTATCAGCAGATGAGCTTTCTCAGGTTGAGATTTATTCTTGTGGCCCGCATCCAATGTTAGATGCTGTTGCAAAATTAGCCAAAGACTATAACTTGCCTTGTCAGGTTTCTTTAGAAGAAAACATGGCTTGCGCGGTTGGCGGTTGTGCTGGTTGTGTGGTTGAAGTGCAGACTGATTCTGGCCCTGCGATGAAGCGTGTTTGTGTAGATGGTCCAGTATTTGACGCCAGTACTGTTTTTTAAAATGATGCAGGCAAGGCCTGTATCAGCAAACAGCTTTCAACTGATATGATTGCACAAAATTTAGAAAAAATTCATAATCGTATTAATGCTGTTGAGCATTCTCAAAAAATAATGCTTATTGCTGTCAGCAAAACCAAGCCCGCCTCTGACCTTCAAAAAGCTATTGATGCTGGGCAAAAACACTTCGGTGAAAACTACCTACAAGAGGCCCTAGAGAAAATTGAAACTCTCAAGGGGCAAAATCTTGTTTGGCATTTTATCGGCCCAATCCAATCTAACAAAACCAAACCCATTGCCCAAAATTTTGACTGGGTGCATAGTGTTGACCGACTTAAAATTGCCCAGCGTTTTAATGATCAACGACCACAAGGCCTGGAAAAGCTTAACGTCTTGTTGCAAGTGAATATTGACAATGAATCAACCAAATCTGGTGTTCTAGTAGATGAAATTGAAGAATTAATCCCCCATTTTGAAAATTTCAAAAATATTTCTTTAAGGGGTTTTATGTGTATCCCTAATCCGAATAATGCTGAGCAAAGTTTTAAAAAAATGGCTGAAATATTGCAAAAACACCCCAATTTAGATACTTTATCAATGGGAATGAGTTCAGATCTTGATTTGGCAATTAAAAACGGCGCCACTTTTGTGCGTATTGGTACTGATATCTTTGGAAAAAGATCCTAAAGCCAGTCGTTTGTAAAATTTATGAAATTTTTGATACAATATAACTATGAAAATTAAAGTTTTAATTACTGGCGGTACGATTGATAAGGATTATAAAGAGCTTAGTGGTGAGCTGGCTTTTATAGAGACCCATATTATTGAGATGTTTAATCGTGGGCGCTCAATGGTGAATACTTTATCGGAAGTGCTATTTTTAAAAGATTCGCTAGAAATGACAGATTCAGATCGTCAATTTATTTTAGATAAGTGTCAGTCTTCTCAAGAGGAAAACATCCTTATTACTCATGGCACAGACACTATAGTGGAAACAGCCAGCTTTCTTGCTAAAAATCTTAAAGACAAAACCGTGGTTTTATTTGGCTCGATGATTCCTTATTCAATTGATAACTCAGATGCATTATTTAACTTAGGCGTTGCTTTGGCTGCCGTGCAGCTTAAAGATCACGGCGTGTATATTGCCATGAATGGACAAGTGTTTGATTTTGACAAAGTCCACAAAGACAAAGGGCTAGGCATCTTTACGAATACCTAGCCCTCTTAAGTTAAGAAGTTTATTTTTAACTTATTTTGTCATATGTTCGATGGCTGCTTTTAGTTCATCATCTGAACAATCCATACAAGTGCCTCTAGGCGGCATAGCGCCAGTACCAGTAATTGCCACTTTAACTAAATCAGCAATGCCACGCTTAACTCTTGGTGCCCAATCTGCTTTATTGCCAAATTTAGGTGCGCCCAAAACGCCAACACTGTGACATGAAGCACAAGTTGTTGTATAAATTTGCTCACCACTACGTGCTTTAGTTGCTGTTTTAACAGGCGCTTTGATCGCATTAACATCGATATCACCTTCTAGATATACTTGGCCTAATGGCTGAATGCGCTCAGCCAATGTTAGATTGTCGTCATAGCCAACATGAATCAATCCGCTAAAAAATGTCTTAGCGCCGAAAATAATAGCAAAAATAACAATGATTGCTGCAACTGAGTTTTTAAAGTACATAGTGGTTTTCCTTGTTTGGTCTAACTTTTGTATTAATAACCTGAGTGTAAAAACAAGTTATAATTCTCAAAGAAAAATATTATATCAGAATGAATAAGAAAACACTATCAAAAGGCATTAAAGTATTAAAAATTAGCACTTGGCTTAGTGTGATTTTTTCGCTACTTATTGTTTTGGTGGTTGGTTTTTTTGTGGCATTTCCAAGCTTAATAAAAGCACCTATTGAAGCGCAATTATCGGGGGCTAGTGGACTTGAAGTTAAGCTATCAAAAATTAGTTTTGAGCTAGAAGCAGATGGAATCTCATTAAAAATTCATGATTTAAAGCTTGGATCTAAAGATCAAAATCAGCCGATTGCACAAATACAAGGGCTACATTGGCATGTTAATGTGATGAATTTATTTGACGATATTTATCACCCAAGCCAAGTGTTTATCGATGTATTGACATTGCATGCCAATTCAATATCTGATGCTGCTTTTTCGGTGGCGGATGCGAAGCAACTAGTATCACTTGAAACGCTAAAAATCGCTCATTTTTTCGAGTCTTTGTCTATTCAAAAAACCCACATAAAGGGTGCCGATGAGTTGGTTATTTCGCCTTTAGATATCACTCGATTTGGTTCACAATTATTGTTAACGGTATCAAGCCAACCAATAGGTGATCAAAACTTAGATATTGCCATGACACTCTCAAGTGAGCAGCTTGAGCATGATGGCTTCTTAACCTTGCCAATGACATTTAGCAATGATGATTTTTCTTTGCTGTCTAATCTTAAGCTTTATCATCAAGAGGATGGAGAATATGCTGAGTTCTCTGGCTATATTGAACAAATAAAAGCTGTTAATATAGATAAATACCTAACTGCTTCGATTGTGGGTGACTCAACCAGTAATTGGATGAAACGTGGATTTAAATCAGGAGTTTTAAAAGATTCCAATCTTCATATCATTAAGAATTTATCAGAAGATTCACCTGCTGAAATTAGCTTTAATGCACATTTAACTGAGACTGAATTATTGTTTAATTCAGACTGGAAAAATCTAAAAGACTTGGATGCTGATATCAGTACTGATGGCAAGCAAATTACAGTATTGGTTAATAATACTAAGTTGTATGGCTTTCCACTGGCAAATATGGCATTAGAAATTGTTGATATGAGTCAGCCAAATCTTGATGTGCATTTATTGGGTAAGATTGATACTACGAGCCAGGCGTTGATGCAATTTTTAGCGCAGGCACCAACTGGAAATACTGTACACGATGTTGTTAAGCAATTTAGTTTAGAGGGTCAATTAACAGGTGAGCTTGATTTGTTAATTCCGCTAGATGAGCGTACAGCGACATTGGATGTAGATTTGTCAATTGATGGCAATCGCCTAGTTACGCTAGGTGGTGCGGTTGTGATTGAAGGCTATAAGTCTACTATTGCCTTTCATGATAATCAAATTAGCACTAATGGTACGGGCGCTATTCGCGATATTCCATTTGAAATTCGAGTTAATCCGAAAAATAGGGGGGATGATAAAGAAGCGTCTTTTGCAGTTGAACTGCTCAAGATCGACAATGATTTTGAGTTTTATTTAACTCACCGATTAGATCAAACTTGGCGAGCAAGAATTGAATCCGAAGAATTAAAAACCAATATTGAAATTGCATTAACTGATGAATTGCCAATTGTCAGAGTTGTTGGACTGCAGGTGGCATCATCTGATAGTTTAAAAGGTGATTGGAATATTCAGCCCGATGATTTACCTAGTATGTTTTTAAGTGTTCACGGTATATTTGTTGATGAGAAAGAAATCCCTGACTTTAGTGCTAAATTGGAGTCTGCTAACAATGTTCTAAAAATTTCCAACCTAAGTTTTGAAGGTGTTGGTGTTGGCGATAAAGATCTTATTTTTAATGGCGCCTGGGTGGCTGGAAAGACTGGAATAATCGCCCAAGCCAAGGGTAAGAAATTAAGTGAATTTTTGAAAAAACTTAAAGTTACTGAAAAAGTCAGTGGCGGTGAGTTTGATTTTGATGTACGATTATTTTGTAATTGCATGCCTTGGAATATGAGTCTAAAAAAAGCTAGTGGCAATGTCAGTATAAACATTCAAAAAGGCGTATTTACTGATAAAGATCCGAATATTGGTAGAATTTTATCATTACTCAATATTAAATCAGTGGCCAAACGCCTAAGATTGGATGTCTCGGATTTAACCAACAAAGGCTTTGCTTACGATAGCATTGATGCGAAAATTACTTTACAAAATTCACAAGCCAAGATTGATCACTTTCAATTAGAGGCAAGCTCAAGCGCTATTAGTCTTACTGGCCAGAGTGACGTCATGAATCGGTCGTACGATTTGGAGGCCAAAGTAATTCCTGCTATTAGCGATGCTGTGCCAGTTGCTACTTATTTGGCAGGTGGTGGACTAGCTGGCTTGGGCATTTGGTTAGCTGATCAAGGCTTTTTTGACGGGAAGCTCATTGATCAAATTATCGATCAAGTTGTAGAATTTAAATATAAAATTACAGGTTCATGGGATGAGCCCACTATTAAAAACATATCATCAATTTTATGATCGAACAATTACTAGATGATCACCATCTAAATCAAGAAAAAATTTATTCTTTACTGGGGTCTTTGTCAGAAAATACACCAGATTATGCAGATTTATACTTTCAATATTCCGTGTCTGAGTCGTGGTTTTTGGAAGAAAGAATTGTTAAATCAGGCACTTATAATATTAGCCATGGTGTGGGTACTCGCTCAGTAAGTGGCGAGCAAACAGGCTTTGCTTATTCTGACGATCTTAATCGTCAGGCCATTGAAAAAGCCATTGAGTTTGCCAAAGGTATTAGCACAACCAGTTCTCCGATTAAATTACAAACATTCCAGTCAGTGCCGGAGATTGCTAAATATAGCGGTTTAAACCCTTTGGGAAGTTTGAGCTCTAATGAGAAGGTTGATTTTTTAAAGCGTATTGATATGTTGGCTAGAAAAGAGCCAAAAGTCAAGCAGGTTAGCGCCTCTATTTCTGGCGCCTATTCTGAAGTGCTAATTGCCTCTAGTGATGGTGTGTATCAAAAAGACTATCGCCCTATGGTTCGCGTTAGTGTTAGTGTTATTGTTGAGCATGATGGGCGCATTGAATCTGCTTCAAGTGGTGGTGGTGGTCGTTATGATTATCGTTATTTTATTGATCATAATCTAGATGAAATTTATGTAGCAGAGGCTATTAGACAGGCTTTAGTTGCATTAGAGGCTAAGGGTGCGCCAGCTGGCAATATGCCGGTTATTTTAGGGCCTGGCTGGCCTGGCGTGTTATTGCATGAAGCTATTGGTCATGGTCTAGAGGGTGATTTTAACCGCAAAGGATCCTCTGTGTTCTCAGATAGAATTGGCGACAAGGTGGCTAGCAGTAAGTGCACAATTGTTGATAACGGCACTTTGGCTAATCGACGTGGCAGTTTAACCATTGATGATGAAGGTGTGCCAACCAAGAGTACCACCTTGATTGAAAATGGCATTCTTAAAGGGTATTTGTTTGACAAGATGAATGCCAGATTAATGGGTGTTGAATCAACTGGTAATGGTCGTCGAGAGTCATATGCGCACATACCTATGCCTAGAATGACAAACACTTACATGCTTAATGGGGAGGACTCTTTAGATGAGATGATCTTGTCAGTAGATGACGGCATTTATGCGGTAAATTTTGATGGTGGTCAGGTTGATATCACCTCAGGAAAATTTGTATTTAGTGCAAATGAAGCTTATTTGATTAAGAATGGCAAAATCTCTCATCCAGTTAAAGGTGCCACACTGATTGGCGCTGGAGATGAAGTGTTGAAAAAGATCTCAATGGTTGCTAACGATTTAAAGCTTGACGGTGGTATTGGTATTTGCGGTAAAGATGGCCAGTCTGTGCCAGTCGGTGTTGGTCAGCCAAGTCTTAAAATTGACGAACTAACCGTAGGCGGAACACAGCTAAACACCTAAAATAAACCGCTAAATGTATTTGTTGTTATCTATAGATTCTCCTTCTAAAATAGATATAATGTTTAGATTGAAATTTAAGAATTGGAGAGTTAGGTGTTAGAGAACTATCTACCTATCGTTGTGTTTATCATGCTTGGCCTTGGCTTTGGTGCAGGACCGATGTTAATCGGTTATTTGCTTGGCCCTAGTAAACCCAACGAAGAGAAAAACTCTCAGTTCGAATGTGGCTTTCCACCATTTGAAGATTCACGCATGTATTTCAATGTTCGTTACTATTTAGTGGCAATTCTATTTATTTTGTTCGATTTAGAAGTTGCTTTTGTTTTTCCATGGGCGGTAGTTCAATCAGACTTGGGCTGGTTTGGCTTTATCGCAATGAGTATTTTCTTATTTTTGCTGGTTGTTGGTTTTATCTACGAGTGGAAAAATGGCGCACTGGAGTGGGAATAAATCATGGCTATTGAAGGATTAATGAAAGAAGGTTTTGTTACTACCTCGCTTGATAGTGTTATCAACTGGGCTAGAACAGGTTCGTTATGGCCAATGACATTTGGTCTAGCTTGTTGTGCAGTAGAGATGATGGAGGCAGGTTCTTCACGCTATGATCTTGACCGCTTCGGTATTGTATTTAGACCAACACCTAGACAATCAGATTTAATGATTGTCGCTGGCACTTTAACCAACAAAATGGCACCCGCTTTACGAAAAGTATACGATCAAATGCCAGATCCTAAATGGGTAATCTCAATGGGTTCATGTGCGAATGGCGGTGGTTATTATCATTACTCCTACGCCGTAGTGCGTGGTTGTGATCGCATTGTTCCAGTTGATGTTTATGTGCCTGGCTGCCCACCAACAGCAGAAGCGCTGCTTTACGGCATTATGCAATTGCAAGATAAAATCCGTCGTACTAACACCATTGCTCGCACCTAGACTATGCAAAAACTATTAGAACAATTAGAAGAAATTTTTGATGCTAGCAGCATAGCTTCATCTTATGGCGAGTTGACATTAACTGTTGCTAGTGAGGATATCATTAGCACTTGCTTAAAATTACGTGATAAGTTGGCATTCGATACGCTTATTGATTTGTGTGGTGTCGATTATTTAACTTACGGTCAATCTGAATGGGCTGGTGATGCAAGTAATTCTGGATATTCTAGAGGTCGAAGTGCACAAGGCGGCGAAGATAGGCATCAGCAGCGTTTTGCAGTTGTTTACCATCTGCTTTCTGTCAGTAAAAATTACCGTATTCGTGTTAAAGCTTTTGTTGATGAAGCCGAGCCAATTATTAAATCAGTAACAAAAATCTGGACGTCAGCTGATTGGTATGAGCGCGAAGCCTTTGATTTAATGGGAATTTTATTTGAAAACCACACAGACCTACGTCGAATTTTGACAGATTATGGTTTTGTTGGGCATCCACTACGTAAAGACTTTCCAATGATTGGCGAAGTCGAAATGCGTTACGATGAAGATCTTGGTCGTGTTGTTTACGAAAAAGTGAGCATCGAGCCAAACATTAGTGTACCCAAGGTAATTAGGAAATAAAGATGGCAGAAATTCGTAACTATACGCTTAACTTTGGTCCGCAACATCCTGCGGCTCATGGTGTATTGCGCCTAATTCTAGAAATTGACGGCGAGGTGATTGAGCGTGCTGATCCACATATCGGTCTATTGCATCGTGGCACTGAAAAGCTTGTAGAATCAAAGCCTTACAATCAGTCGATTGGCTATATGGACCGATTAGACTATGTTTCAATGATGAGTAATGAGCATGCTTATGTAATGGCAATTGAGACAATGCTTGAACTAGAAGTTCCTGAACGTGCACAATACATCCGCGTTATGTTTGATGAAATAACGCGTATCTTGAATCATCTTATGTGGCTGGGAACACATGCATTAGATGTGGGAGCGATGAGTATTTTCTTATATGCATTCCGAGAGCGTGAAAAGCTGATTGACTGCTATGAAGCAGTATCTGGATCACGTATGCATGCGACATATTATCGTCCAGGCGGTGTCTATCGTGATTTGCCAGATAACATGCCAAAATATTTAAAAACAGATACTCGTACTGACAAAGAAATAGAGGTTATGAATGCAAATCGTCAAGGTTCATTGCTAGACTTTATTGAAGATTTTGTTAAAGAATTCCCTCGCCATGTTAAGCAATACGACGACCTATTGACAGAAAATAGAATTTGGAAGCAGCGCTTAGTTAATATTGGCATTGTTTCTGCTAAGCGTGCCAAGCAATTAGGTTTTACCGGCCCAATGTTGCGTGGATCTGGTGTTGCGTGGGACCTTAGAAAAAATCAACCATACGCAGTTTATGATCAATTAGAGTTTGATATTCCAATTGGTGTAACTGGTGATAGCTATGATCGTTATTTGGTGCGCATGGAAGAGTTGCGTCAATCGAATAAGATTATCGGTCAATGTGTAACTTGGCTTAAGGCCAATCCTGGGCCAGTGATGAGTGATGATAAAAAAGTAGCACCACCTAAACGTGTTGACATGAAAGACGACATGGAATCACTCATTCATCACTTTAAACTATTTACCGAAGGCTATTCATTGCCAGAGGGTGAGGTGTATAAAGCTGTTGAACACCCTAAAGGTGAATTTGGAATTTATTTAATTTCAGACGGCGCTAATAAACCATATAGAGTTAAGATTAGAGCGCCAGGTTTTGCTCATTTAGCCTCAATGAATGAAATGACTAAAGGACACATGTTGTCCGATGTAGTGACCATTATTGGTACACAAGATATTGTATTTGGTGAGATTGACAGATAAAAAAATGATTTCAGATAACGCAAAAAAACAAATTGATAGCTGGATTGCAAAATATCCACAGGGTAAGCAGAGTTCTGCTGTCATGGAGGCTTTAAAGGTTGTTCAGGCAGAAAATAACAATCAGCTTAATCATGATTTAATTCAGGCAGTTGCCGATTATTTAGATATGCCGGGTATTGCTGCGGCAGAAGTGGCCACCTTCTATGAAAATTATAATCATAAGCCAGTTGGTAAGCACATAATACGTTTTTGCCACAACATTTCATGTATGTTGACAGGCGCTGATGATTTGATTTCTCATCTTGAGACTAAGCTAGGCGTTAAGACCGGCGAAGTGACCAAAGATGGACTGATCAGCGTTAAAAAAGTAGAGTGTTTAGGCGCATGTGTAGGTGCACCAATGTTTCAAATTGGCGACCAATATTACGAAAATTTAACCACTGATAAAGTTGATGAAATTGTGGATGGTTTAAAATGAATGAAGTTTGTTTTAAAAATATAGACAAAGATCAATGCTGGTCATTAGCGAATTACGAGGCGACTGGCGGTTATAGTGTATGGCGTAAAATTCTAAAAGGCGAATACACACCTGAGCAAATTATAGCTGAATTAAAAACATCAGGCCTAAGAGGACGTGGTGGTGCAGGCTTTCCAACGGGGCTTAAGTGGAGCTTCATGCCACGCAATGCACCAGGTCAAAAATACATTGTTTGTAATTCTGATGAAGGTGAGCCAGGTACTTGTAAGGATAGGGATATTCTACGATTCAACCCGCATGCAGTGATTGAAGGTATGGCGATTGGTAGTTTTGTTATGAATGCAACGGTTGGTTATAACTATATTCGTGGTGAATTTATAGAGCCATTTAATCGTTTTGAAGGTGCTTTAAAAGAGGCTTATGAAGCAGGGTTGCTAGGCAAAGATATTAATGACTCAGGTATTGATTTTGATCTATATTCTCATTTAGGTGCAGGTGCTTATATTTGTGGTGAAGAAACTGCGTTATTAGAATCTATTGAAGGCAAAAAAGGCCAGCCAAGATTTAAGCCGCCATTTCCAGCAAATGTAGGCTTGTTTGGTAAACCTACAACTATTAACAACACCGAAAGTTTTGCTTCAGTGCCTGATATTATGCTAAATGGTGGTCAATGGTTTGCCGATCTTGGTGTGGAAAATTCGGGTGGTACCAAGCTGTTTTCAGTATCCGGCCATGTCACCAGTCCAGCGAACTTTGAAGTGTCAATGGGTATGCCGTTTAAAGAATTATTAGAGCTTGCTGGTGGCATGCGTAATGGCGCTAAATTAAAGGCCGTTATTCCGGGCGGATCTTCAACGCCAGTATTAACGGCAGAAGTTGCTATGGCTATGACCATGGATTATGATGGTATTGATAAAGCAGGCTCTATGCTAGGAGCGGGCTCAGTGATTATCATGGATGATTCAACTTGTATGGTAGAGGCGTTAACACGCTTAGCTCATTTTTATTACGATGAATCTTGCGGGCAATGTACGCCATGTCGAGAAGGAACAGGTTGGTTATATCGTGTTTTGAAGCGCATCATGGATGGCAAAGGTAAGGCTGACGATATTGATTTATTATTAGGTGTACAAGAAAAAATTATGGGCAATACGATTTGCGCATTAGGTGATGCAGCAGCAATGCCAGTTGAAAGTTTCTTAAGAAATTTCCGTGAAGAGTTTGAATACTACATTGAGCATGGAAAAAGCATGGTGAAAGGATGATAGTAGAAATTGAAATTGACGGAAAACTAATTAACGCCAACACGGGCGAAATGGTTATTGCTGTTACCGATAGAGAGGGAATTAGCGTTCCAAGATTTTGTTACCATAAAAAATTATCAATCTCGGCTTCTTGTCGCATGTGTCTAGTTGATGTAGAAGGTGCACCAAAGCCCCAGCCGGCATGTTCAACGCCAGTTGCTGAAGGTATGAAAATCCACACTCAAAATGAAAAGGCCATTGCTTCACAAAAAGCGGTAATGGAATTTTTACTTATTAATCATCCGTTAGATTGTCCAATTTGCGATCAGGGTGGTGAGTGTGAACTACAAGATGTGGCGATAGAGTACGGCTCTGACGTTTCTCGTTTCAGTGAGGGTAAGCGTATTGTTGCCCCAAGCGATATCGGACCACTTATTCAAACGGACATGACTCGCTGTATTCACTGCACGCGATGTGTACGTTTTGGCAGCGAGATTGCCGGCATCATGGAAATGGGTGCTACTGGTCGTGGTGAAGAGTTAAAAATTGAGCCATTTTTAGCAGAAGGCATTACTTCTGAGCTTTCTGGAAATATGATCGATGTATGTCCTGTGGGCGCTTTAACTTCTAAGCCATTTAGATATGAGCTAAGATCATGGCAAATGAGCTCCGTAGAGAATATTGCCCGTCATGATTTGGTTGGTTCAAATTTATATGCTCAAACCTATAAAGGCAATGTTAAGCGTGTTGTATCGGGCGATAATGATGCAGTTAACGAAACTTGGATTTCAGATCGAGATCGATTTTCTTATGAAGGTTTAACTCATGAGAATAGATTGCTTTTTCCTCAAATTAAAGTAGAGGGTCAATGGAAAGAAGTAGAGTGGGATGTTGCGCTTGATTTTGCCATTAAGGGCTTAAATAACAATATCCTTAATAGTCGTAATCTTGCAAAATTAGGTGGACTGGCCTCAAATACAGCAACTATTGAAGAATTACATTTGATGCAAAAACTATTGCGAGAGATGGGCTGTGAAAATATTGACCATCGTTTGAATGTCAAGGATTTAAACAACACCATGCATCTAAAGTCTACGATCAAGTTAATCGAGCTTGAGTCTGTTGATCATGCACTTGTTATTGGTGCTAATCTACGTTTAGAGCAACCAATGATTAACCACAGATTGCGCAAGGCGCAATTATCTGGTGCTAATATAACAACATTAAACGTCAAGGATTTCGACTTCAATTATAAAGTTGATAGTCATATTACGTCGCCAAATGAAATTGCCAATACATTGGCTGGCGTATTAAAAACCCTGATAGACAAGACTAAGCAAGAATTTCCTGAATATTTATCAGATGTTATACCAAGCGAGCATTCTGTCACGTTGGCGAACAATTTACTAGAGGCTAATAATTCAGTGTTAATACTGGGTGAGCATTTAATTAATAATGCACAAGCCAGCAGTATTTCAAACCTAACAGCTGAAATCGCCAAATTAACAAACAGCTCAACTTTAAATTTGACAGCTACTGCCAATTCACTCGGTGCACAGCAAGTTAACTTCATGCCAAATAGTCAAGGTATGAATGCGAATGAAATGCTTGATGCTGATATGCGTGCATTTATATTATTAGATATTTATCCTGAGTATGATTTTCATCATTCAGCAGCTGCTTTAAATGCTTTATCGAGTGATGATGTGTTTGTCATTTCGTTAAATAGTTTTGGTAGTGAGCTAGTCTCCCAATATTCTGATGTTATGCTGCCAATGGCAGCTATGTTTGAAACGTCAGGCACCCACATGAATATTAATGGCAAGGCGCAATCATTCCGCGCTTCAGTAGGTGCACCTGGTGAAGCTAAGCCAGCCTGGAAAATATTGAAAGTGTTAGCTGATTTATTAGAATTGCCAAGTTTCCATTACGAAAATTCAACTCAAGTTATGAGTGAAGTTGCACATCAGTCAATTCAAACTCATGAATATGATGCAAGTATTGATTTAAGCAAGCAAACAGTAACACTTGAAACCATATGGATGCACTCCCCGTATCAGTCAGATGTATTGCTAAGACATGCTAAATCACTCAACGCTAGTCAAATTGGGCAAATGAATACAGCCTCAATGAGTGTAACAACAGCACAGTCTTTGTCATTGAATAATAAAGACACTTATCTAGGTGTTCCAGTTGAAATAGATAGTATCATGGCAGATCAATGTGTGTTTGTTAATAGCAATCAAGCTACCAACGCAGGAGGCTCACAATGATGGCATTATGGCAATCTTTTGTATTGGGCGTGCATGAGCTGATGCCATGGTTTGATGGTAGTATTGCCACCATTGTTATTATCTTAATCAAAGCAATGGCATTAATTATGCCATTACTATTAACAGTTGCCTACTTTACCTATATTGAGCGTAAAGTGATCGGTTACATGCAGCTTAGAATTGGGCCAAACCGTGTTGGCCCAAAAGGCTGGTTGCAGCCAATAGCAGATGCATTAAAGCTAATGACTAAGGAAATTATTTTCCCAAGCAAGGCGAATATATATTTATTTTTGTTAGCGCCAATTTTGGCGATTGCACCAGCGATTGCAGTGTGGGCAGTTATTCCATTTGATGAGGGAATTTACATTACTAATCTTGATGTAAGTTTATTGTATGTACTAGCGATTGGCTCAATTGGTGTGTACGGTATTATCTTGGCAGGCTGGGCGTCTAATTCAAAATATCCATTGTTAGGCGCACTAAGAAGTGCCTCTTTATTGGTATCTTATGAGATTGTTATTGGTTTTGCTCTGGTGACTGTTGTTATGATTGCTGGCAGTGTTAATCTAAATACCATTGTTGCAGATCAACAAGGCGGCGTTATTAATTGGTACTTTATTCCACTATTCCCAATGATGATCATTTTCTTTATTTCTGCCCTAGTGGAAACCAACCGTGCGCCATTCGATGTTGTTGAAGGAGAGTCAGAAATTGTAGGTGGTACTCATGTTGAATATTCTGGCATGACATTTGCAGTATTTTTCTTAGCCGAATATGCCAATATGATCCTAATGGCTGTGTTAGCAGTTATTATGTTTTTTGGAGGTTGGCATTCACCATTTGAAGGACTTGGAATGCTAGAGGCTGCTTTTGCTTGGGTGCCAGGAATTATTTGGGTATTGGCTAAATCCACCTTCTTTATGTTCTTGTATCTATGGGTAAGGGCAACTTTCCCACGTTTTAGATATGATCAAATTATGCGTTTAAGCTGGAAAGTATTTTTACCAATTACAATTGTCTGGATTTTTGTTGTTGCATTGATGACGCAATTACAAATTGGACCATGGTTTTCATAAAGGAAAAATTAAATGTTTAATGGCATAAAAAAAATAGTAAACATGCTAACACTGAGCGAATTACGCTCGGGTATGAAGATTACCGCCAAAGAGCTTGTAAACACTAAAATTACTGTCCAATACCCTGAAGAGAAAACACCAATTTCACCAAGGTTCAGGGGATTGCATGCATTGCGTCGATATCCAAATGGAGAAGAGCGTTGTATTGCATGTAAGTTGTGTGAAGCAGTATGTCCGGCAAATGCTATTACCATCGAATCAGAAATGAGAGAGGATGGCACGCGTCGTACAACTCAATATGATATTGATTTATTTAAATGTATTTTTTGCGGATTTTGTGAAGAAGCATGCCCAGTTGATGCAATTGTTGAAACGCAGATTTTTGAATATGCGTTCGAGTCAAGAGATGGCAGTATTATGACAAAGGATCGCCTGCTAGAGGTGGGTGATAACAATGAACAGGCTATTAGTAAGGCCAGATCTGAAGATTCGAAATATCGATAAGGATAGAAGTAATGAGCTCTGAACAAATAATTTTTTATATTTTATCCTTTTGGTTTATCGCCACATCACTGGCAATGATTTTTGCCCGTAATGCAGCTAAAGCAGTACTATTTTTAGTTTTAGGTTTCTTTTCTGCGGCTAGTATTTGGATATTACTAGAGGCTGAATTTTTAGCAATTACACTTATCTTGGTTTATGTGGGCGCTGTCATGGTGCTGTTTTTATTTGTGATCAAGATGCTTAATATTGATAAATCAACCATACGTGCAAAATTTGCAGAATATTTACCATTGGGCTTGATCGTGGCACTGATTATTATTGCTGAAATGTTCTTAGTGCTTGGTAGTGCGCAGTTTGGATTGGAAGTGATGCCGTCACCGGCAAGACATGGTGCAGATTATAGTAATATCACAGTGTTGGCGATGCAGCTATATACGACTTATGTTTATCCATTTGAATTAGCAGCAGTAATATTGTTAATTGCCATTATTGCTGCCATTACCTTGGTGCATAAGAAAGAGGCAACCCATAAAAAACAAAACGTTTCAGAGCAAGTAAATGTGCGCGCAAAGGATAGGGTTCGTCTTGTATCAATTGTCTCGCCAACTAAGGAGGAAAAGTAATGGTCAGCTTAAGTGATTACTTAATATTAAGCAGTATTATTTTTTGTATTGGCTTAGCAGGCATCTTTATTAACCGAACCAATATCATTACATTACTAATGTGTGTAGAGTTAATTTTGGTCGCAGTTAATACTAATTTTATTGCTTTTTCGCATTTTTTAGGCAACGAAGCAGGTCAAATATTTGTGTTTTTCATTCTAACTGTTGCTGCAGCAGAAGTTGCAATTGGCCTTGCCATCTTGACATTATTGTTCAGGGTGCGTGGATCGATTGATGTAGATGTTACTAATAGCTTGAAGGGGTAGCCAATGGAACAAATATATTTAATCATTGCCTTAGCACCCTTAGTTGGTGCAATCTTTGCTGGTTTTTTTGGCTCACTGTTAGGAAGGATGGCCACTAATGTAGTAACTATTCTAGGCGTACTGATATCAACAGTTTTATCTATGTATGTGTTTAATTATCATGTGCTTGAAGGTGGTGATGCGTTCAATGAAAATATTTATACATGGATGCAAATTGGAAATCTAAATATAAGTGTTGGATTTTTGATCGATAATTTAACCGCAGTGATGCTCGTGATTGTTTCATTTGTATCTCTAATGGTGCACATCTACACCATTGGCTATATGCATGATGATCCTGACTATACCAAATTCTTTAGTTATATTTCACTGTTCACTTTTTCAATGTTTATCTTGGTTATGTCGAATAACTTTATGCAGTTATTCTTCGGCTGGGAAGCGGTAGGCTTGGTGTCGTATCTATTGATTGGATTTTGGCATCATAAAGAAAGTGCAGTTGAAGCAAACTTTAAAGCCTTCTTGGTTAACCGTGTTGGTGACTTTGGCTTTTTGCTAGGTATTGCGTTAGTGTTAATGTACTTTGGCTCACTAGATTATGCAGAAGTATTTGCTAGTCTAAATAATGTTACTGGTGTAACAATGCTTGATGGCGCTTCAGTGATAACAGTTATTTGTATTTTGTTGTTTATTGGTGCAATGGGTAAATCAGCGCAAGTACCTTTACACGTTTGGCTTCCGGGCTCTATGGAAGGTCCAACGCCAATCTCAGCATTGATTCACGCAGCAACAATGGTAACCGCTGGTATCTTTATGGTGTCACGCATGTCGCCTATGTTTGAGCTAAGTGAAACAGCATTAATAGTGGTGATGGTAGTGGGTGCTATTACTGCGCTATTTATGGGTCTGTTGGGTATCGTACAAAATGATATTAAAAAAGTAGTCGCTTATTCAACCCTTTCCCAGCTAGGTTATATGACTGTTGCACTTGGTGTTAGCGCCTATTCAGCGGCAATCTTTCATTTAATGACACACGCATTCTTTAAAGCGCTGTTATTCTTGGCAGCGGGCTCGGTGATTGTTGCATTACATCATCAGCAAGATATTCGAAAAATGGGTGGTTTGCGTAAAAAAATGCCTATCACTTACTGGACAGCATTAATCGGAACACTAGCATTGATAGGTTTCCCAGGATTTGCAGGCTTTTATTCAAAAGACATGATTATCGAAGCAGTGCATTTTTCAAGCTTGCCATTTGCTGACTGGGTGTATGTTGCTGTAATAGCAGGTGTCTTTATTACTGCCTTCTATTCGTTAAGAATGTTTTTCTTGGTATTCCATGGCGAATCAAGAATGGACGAGCATACATCTTCACATGTTAAAGAGTCATCGATGAGCATCACTTTGCCATTGATTGCATTGGCAATTCCTTCACTGGCCATTGGTTATTTCACCATAGATCCAATGTTGTTTAATGGTTGGCTAGATGATGCTATTACTGTTGCTGCAAACCATACATCAATGGCAAGCTTAAAGCAAGAATTCCATGGTGCTGGCAGCATGATTCCACATGCGTTACAAACACTGCCTTTCTGGATGATGGTAGGTGGTATTGCTAGTGCCTGGGTATTAACCTTATATAGAACTCAATGGGCCACTTGGATTCAGAAGAAATTTCATCGTACGAATTACGTACTTGAGTCTTTGTATGGATTTGACCGATTCAATGATATTGTCTTTGTCAAGGGTGTTAAGAGTTTAGGAAACTTCCTATGGAAAGTTTCAGATTCAGGTCTAATTGATAAAATGGTTGTTAATGGTAGTGCAAGATTTGTTGGCTTTATTGGTTCAGTTGTTCGACCAATACAAACAGGCTATGTTTACCATTACGCGTTTTTCATGATTGTTAGTTTGTTGATTATTTTAACTTGGGTACTGTTTGCAGGTGAACGCCCATTACTTGAGCTATAACGATGGATAATTCATTATTAAGTCTACTTATTTGGCTGCCAATTTTTGCTGGTATATTCGTTATATTGATCGGCAATGAGCGTGCAATTACAGCGCGTTGGATCAGTGTTGCCACTTCAATTTTGGTGTTTATTATATCGCTAAGCTTATATACTGAGTTTGATTCAAATACGCATTTGATGCAGTTTGAAGAAAAAACCTCATGGATTTCTCAATTTAATGTCTACTATCATCTAGGTGTTGATGGTATTTCTATGCCATTGATTATCCTCACGACATTCTCAACTATTTTGGTGATTATTGCTGGCTGGGAAGTAATACAAACGCGACCAGCTCACTATATGGCAGCATTCTTAATGATGGAAGGCTTGATTATTGGTGTATTTTCATCCCTTGATGCAATTCTATTTTATGCATTCTGGGAGGCATCACTTATTCCAATGTTACTAATCATTGGCGTTTGGGGTGGCGATAATCGAGTTTATGCTGCTATCAAGTTCTTCTTGTATACATTCTTGGGTTCAGTATTCATGCTAGTTTCGCTAATCTACATGTATAACAAAGGTGGCTCATTTTCAATCTTAGCCATGCATGATTTAAGCTTGACAGCAACAGAACAAGCGTGGATATTTTGGGCATTTTTCGTGGCATTTGCGGTTAAAGTGCCAATGTTCCCAGTACATACATGGCTTCCAGATGCACACGTACAAGCGCCTACGGGCGGTTCAGTAATACTAGCAGCCATCATGTTGAAAATGGGTGGCTATGGCTTCTTCCGATTTTCATTGCCAATTACACCTGATGCTTCTTATGAGTTTTCAGAAGTTGTTATCATCTTATCGCTAATAGCCATTGTTTATATTGGATTTGTGGCACTTGTTCAGCGTGATATGAAAAAATTAATTGCGTATTCTTCAATCTCGCACATGGGTTTTGTGACATTAGGTGTGTTTGCTTTATTTCTAGCTTACAAGCCAGGTGCTGCAGAAGCTGCGCTACTAGGTCTTGAAGGTGCAATGGTGCAAATGATTTCACATGGTTTTATTTCAGCAGCAATGTTCTTGGTAGTAGGTGTGTTGTACGATCGATTACATTCTAGAGAAATTTCAACTTACGGTGGCGTGATTAATTCAATGCCTAAATTTACTGGTTTTGCTGTGTTATTTGCAATGGCTAATGCAGGCTTACCGGGTACATCGGGTTTCGTTGGTGAGTTTATGGTGATTTTAAGCGCTGTTCAGGCAAACATTTGGTACGGTGTATTAGCGGGTAGCACGTTAATAGTTGGTGCTGCTTATACACTATGGATGGTTAAACGAGTTTTCTGGGGTGCGATCACCAATCCAGATGTTGAAACATTATCAGATCTTAATGCTAGAGAATTTAGTATTCTAGCCGTATTGGCAATTGCTGTTGTGGCAATGGGCCTTTACCCTCAGCCAGTTATCGATGTTATGCATGTAACCATTGAGCATTTGTTAAACCAAGCCCTAACTTCTAAACTTTAAGTCCTAGCATTATGAATAATATGTACACATTTGATACATCGACATTATGGGTAGCTTTGCCTGAAATATTTTTATTAAGCGCGATTGTTGTTGTGCTTTTATTGGATTTATTTCTAACCAAGCCATTCAAGCAAGTTACGTATTATTTAACGCAATTAAGCTTGTTAATTACGGCAATATTAGCGTTTAATCTAATAGGTGAGCCAAAGACTATTATCTTTGGTGGCTCATTTATTTTGGATAATATGGCGTCAATATTTAAAGTCTTTATGGCTGGATCAACCATGGTAGCGTTAGTCTACACGCGTCACTATTTAACAGAACACAAACTTTTCAGAGGTGAGTATTTTGTTTTAGTATTGCTCTCAATGCTAGGCATGATGGTGATGGTTTCAGGCTATAGTTTACTAACTTTATACCTTGGTCTAGAGATTCTATCATTATCTTTATACACATTAATTGCCATTGCACGCGAGCGTTCTGGCGCCATAGAGGCAGCACTTAAGTATTTTGTATTGGGTGCAATTGCATCAGGCTTGTTGTTATATGGTATGAGCATGATTTACGGCATTAGTGGTAGTATCAATGTTGCTGATATAGCGACTTTTGCAGCTAACGCAACACTTGCATCAAGAGAGATGTTAATTCTTAATTTTGGCTTGGTATTTTTGGTTATTGGTATTGCTTTCAAACTTGGTGCAGTGCCATTCCACATGTGGGTACCAGATGTATATCAAGGTGCGCCGACTTCAGTTACTATGTTTTTATCAACCGTACCTAAAATTGCAGCGCTTGCAATGCTAGTTCGTATTTTGGTTGACGGCATGGGTGCTATGCATGCTTATTGGTCAGATCTATTTATGGTTATGGCTTTGTTGTCTATTGCACTGGGCTCTGTAGTGGCGTTAATGCAGACTAATATTAAGCGCATGCTTGCTTACTCAACAATTTCACACATTGGTTTTATTTTATTAGGATTTGTAACCGGTGTTGTTGAGGGTTATGGTGCGGCTGTATTTTACGTGCTAGTTTATATATTAATGAGTATGGCTGCATTTGGCATGATCATCCTATTAAACAAGCAAGGTTTTGAGGCTGACAAAATTTCTGATTTTAAAGGGCTAAGTAAGCACTCGCCCTGGTTTGCTTTGTTGATGTTGGCTATCATGTTGTCAATGGCAGGCGTACCACCATTCATTGGTTTTTACGCTAAGCTATTCATTCTTCAGCAAGTTATTTCTGCAGGATTTATAACCATTGCTGTGATTGCAGTTGTATTTGCAGTTATTAGCTCTTACTATTATCTTCAAGTTGTTAAATCAATGTATTTCGAAGACAGTAATAATGAGATAACAATTACCGCACCAATGGATATGAAACTTATTTTATCTATTAATGCAGTGCTGATCTTGGTGGTTGGTTTATTCCCAGATTTCTGGATGCAGTTATCAATTTCAATCTTCTAAATTAAATAACTAAAAAATGAAAATACTAATAAGAAATCTGCCACGTTCGTTATCAGAAACTGGACTTAAAGAGTTGCTCGAAGAATATGCAGAGGTGCAATCTTGTACGCTGGTGTTAGATAAAAACAGCGGTGTATCTAAAGGCTTTGCCTTTGTCGAGATCCCAAAAGTTGGTGATGTAAAAATAGCCATACAAAAACTTAATGGTAAAACTATTGACGGCAACAAAATTAGAGTTAAAAAAGCAGAGCCAACTAAATAATTAAAAATAATTAAAAGTAGCGGTAGTGCAAGACAATAAAACACATCATCAAGACCCACTTCACGG
>CAJVCJ010000050.1 GCA_910595855.1 Candidatus Thioglobus vulcanius
TTGTTTATTTTATATGGGCCGTTTAATTATAACGGTCAGTACACTAGCCAGAGTAATGCTAATTTTGATGTATGGCTTGCACAGCAAAATCCACACAGTGCAATTCGAGATTTTGAAGCACTCGACCAGTTGGCTAAAGAAGCCGGCCTAACACTTATTGATGATTACCCAATGCCGGCAAATAATCGAATATTGGTCTGGAGAAAAAACACTTAAAGCTTATTTTGATATATCGATATCTTGCCCTGAATCAAGGACATTTTGCCGATAAACACTTAGATAATCAAATACACTTTCTGGATACTGCTGGTAATGTCGCTCACCAATATAGCGCAAATGTCCTGCAAAATGATAACTATACAACAGTGCATCAATGCGCATTACCTCCTTGCCTTGGTCAAACATAACGATACCTGGTCGATAATTTAAACCAAGTTTATTCACATATTCTTTAGGTGTGGTTTTGTTACCATCAACATCAATAATCACCTTGTTAGATCTGGCATCAAAACGCACCACATCAAACAAAGCTATCTCTTTTAGAATATCGGGATTTTTTAAGTGTCCGTCATGTAGTCGATCGCACAACACGCAATATTGATCTTCAAATAAAACCAGAAGTGGCTTTTGACGTTTCTTACTTAAATCAGAAATCTCCTGGAAACTTTCATGCGCTCTTAACGTGTAGCGCTTCCTTCGATCCTGATTGCTGATAAATTGCGTTAAGCTCATTTGTTGATATGAGCGACTACTAACAAAGTCTAATGTATGCTTAAAATTCTGCGCCGAACGATAGCCATTAACTTTATAAACTAACTGATTATTCTGATCCAAAAAAACCATGGTCGGGGTAAAGTTAACCTTGTAATGGTCACGCACCTCGGCCTCTGTCATGGTGATATCTTCGCTTAAGGAGACTTCCTTATTACCCTTAATATTGATTGCCACAACATCAAAATTAGCTTTAATCATCTCAGTATTAGCTGAGTTTTTAAACCCTTCTTCGACCATCTTGTAACAATACGGGCAACCCGAAAGATGCATGTAAAGCATTAAATGCTTTTGCTCATCCCTTGCCTCTTCCACATCTTCAGCAATATCCAAAAAACTGTCTTTAAACCAGTCAGGCAATGTGGATTGTTGTCCACCAATAATCTTTCCAGATTCCACGGCATGGACACCTGTATGTAAGACGCTTAATAAGATTATTGTTAATAAAACTCTAAATTTAACCATTTTCACCCCCCCAAGGTGATTAGCAAATGTTAGGTGCTATTCAAACTCCATTTGCTTAAAAATACGCTCGGCATTTTGCTTGTGTAATTCGTTGTAAGTTCCCCAATCACGATAGGCTGATTGATCAATATTGTACGCTTCATACAGGCCACCATCATCATCAAGGATTTTTTCTATCTCTTCGCGCAAAAACACTAAATAATCTTTGGTAAATTTAGTAATGGTTGCAAGATCAGTTGGATCACCATGGCCAGGAATAATAATTTCGGGCTCTAGTGCTTCGATCTTATCCCAAGTTTCAATCCAAGCTGCCGCATTAGTATGCGGGAAAATTGGCAACATGCGTTGATTAAACGCCGTATCACCACTTATCAGTAATTTTTTCGCTGGCAGCCAAAGTTGAATATCATCTGGTGAATGTGATGCGCCAATATGCATTAATTCAATTTGGGTATTACCCATTGGTAAGTTTAGTTTTTCTTCAAAAGTTAGGTCTGGACGTACAATCTTGGTGCCAATTAGCTTATCTTTTTGTACGCGTAAAGAGCGCATATAAATATCTTCACCCTTATGCTTAATCTCTTTATCAGCTTCGGTGTGAGCAACAATAATAGCGCCTTGTTCCTTCCAATAATTAGAGCCTAGGATTGCATGACCTTGAGAGTTTTCCAAAACAACGTACTTAACACGTTGACTGGTTACCTTCTTAATCTCTTCATGCAAAGCCTTAGCCACTAAATAACTACCGCCTGCATTAAACACCAAAACACCATTGGTGGTTACAATAAATGATAAATTGTTGTTATGGTTTGAGTTTTCGTAAGTATTTGGCTGCGTAGCACCAATAGCTGAATAAACACCCTCTGCCACCTCTTTAGGAAGTCTATATAAAACACTACTCGGCTCAAAATCCAACATCTTGATTGGATTCATCTCCTCTTTCCAGGCAAAATAACCCTCAGCATAATTCTTTACATTGGTATAACCCATGTTTTCTAATGTTTTAGCAGCTAATGGCGAGCGCAGGTTTTTTCCGCAATAAACCACAATTGGTGTATCTTTGGATTTCACATGATCTCCAATTCTAAACTCTAGCCAGCCACGTGTTAAATGAACGTTTTGGCCTTTAGCAATAGTGCCAGTGTTTTTCAATTCTAATCTTGTACGCAAATCTATTAACACAGCACTTGGGTCGGAATCTAACAGCTTTAACAGCTCTTCTGTATTAATATCAACCACTTGATTTCTAACAGACTCAACCGTCTTATAGCCATCAACAACTTCAATATCAGCATGAGAATTTAGCGATGCAAGCACCGTTGCAAGTGTTAATATTTTTTTAATCATTCGTTTTTTTTAGTTATATTTAATTTATTTTTTAATTATGCCTTATATTGGTAGTTTAATATAGATTTTCATTTTTATATTAGAATATTATTGACTTCTAATATTATTGATGTATAATACACACCTGAAGAGCAGAAATGCTAAAACTAAAATATTAAACCAAAAGAGGGGAAAAATGAAAAAACTAACAACAATCTTTGCACTTGCAAGCGTACTAACTATGGGTACTGCTAGCGCATTCTTCATCAATCCAATGAACGCTATGCAAGATGTAAGCGACGAAATGAGAAGTGCAGTT
>CAJVCJ010000051.1 GCA_910595855.1 Candidatus Thioglobus vulcanius
GAAGGGTTCATTTCACCCAGCCCTTTGAAGCGCTGAACTTGAATTTTAACACGCTTATTGTCCGATTCTATCTTGCGAATAATGGCGTCACGCTCACCATCATCCAGCGCATAGTGAACCTGTTTGCCAGCATCGATACGATATAGTGGCGGCATAGCAACGTAGATATGACCATCTTTTACAAGTCTTGGAAAGTGTTTAACGAACAAGGTGCAAATAAGCGTTGCGATATGAGCGCCGTCAGAGTCCGCGTCGGCAAGTATGCAAATTTTTCCATAGCGTAAGCCTGATAAATCTTCACTATTTGGTTCAAGACCAATAGCAACACTAATATCATGAATTTCATTACTGGCCAGAACTTGGTCTGAATCAACCTCCCAGGTATTTAGAATTTTTCCTCTAAGGGGTAAGATTGCTTGATATTCTTTGTCACGAGCTTGTTTTGCAGAGCCTCCAGCAGAGTCACCCTCTACTAAAAAAACTTCTGTTTGCGATAAGTCTGTACTAGTGCAATCAGATAATTTTCCAGGCAGGGCGGGACCGCTAACAATCTTTTTACGAATAATTTTTTTGTTAGTTTTAAGTCGCGTTTGTGCATTTGCAATGGCAAGTTGGGCAATTTGCTCTGCAATATCGGTATGTTGATTAAGCCATAAACTAAAAGCATCTTTAACTGTATTAGCAACAAAAGCAGCGCACTCTCTAGAAGATAGCCTTTCTTTGGTTTGTCCAGAAAACTGCGGGTCTAGAATTTTGATAGATAAAACATAGGCAATTCTTTGCCACACATCGTCTGGTGTTAGCTTGATATTTTTAGGGGTTAAATCTCTAAAATCGCAAAATTCTTTAAGAGCGTCAGTCAGGCCTGATCGTAAGCCGTTAACATGCGTTCCACCGCCAATAGTGGGAATGAGGTTAACATAGCTTTCTCCAACAACATTGGTGTTATATTGCGTCCAGGCTAGTGAGCAATTAAGCTGTTGTTCAGGCGACTCAAAATTAACGATAAAAGGGGCTTCTGGCAAACAATCCAGCCCATCAAGTGCCATTGATAGATAGTCTTTTAAACCTTCTTGATAGAGCCATTTGTCGGTTGTATCATCAATTTCATTGTAGAAATTAACTTCTAGGCCAGGGCATAAGACTGCTTTTGAGCGTAAATTATGACGTAACTTGCTAGCTGAAAATTTAATAGTATCAAAAAATTGAGCATCTGGAGTAAATTTAACTTTGGTACCAGTATTACGCTTTCCAACTGTACCAAGCTCTATTAATTCAGTTTTTTTAAATCCGTCTGAAAAACTAATGTGATGTTCTTTTGAATCGCGTTTAATCCATATTTCAACCAAGGTTGAAAGGGCGTTAACCACAGAAATACCTACACCGTGTAGTCCACCTGAAAATTGATAAGAATCGTTTGAAAATTTACCACCTGCATGAAGCTTGGTTAAGATAACTTCAACACCAGATTGCCCCTCACCTTTGTGAATATCAACTGGCATGCCTCGACCGTTATCTTCTACAGATAGTGAGCCGTCTTTATATAAAACAACGCTAACTTTATTGGCGTGGCCGGCAACCGCTTCATCAACGCTGTTATCAATAACCTCTTGAGCCAAGTGGTTTGGTCGCTCAGTTTCAGTGTACATGCCTGGACGCTTTCTAACAGGTTCTAGCCCAGTTAATACTTCAATCGATGAAGAATCATAATCGCTCATTTTTACATCCGCCCAAGAATAGTTGTGCCAAGTATCATACCAAAAAAAATCCCCATTAAATGGGGATTTTTTTTGTAAACTAGCCAAAGATTAAAGGATTTATTCTTCTAGGTTTAGTTTGATTTTTTGCATGGCTTTGATCTCTAGTTGACGAATTCTTTCAGCTGAAACATTATATTTATCCGCCAAGGTATGTAGGGTTGTTTTTTCTTCTTGCAAATACCTTGACTGCAAAATATCCAAACTTCTATCATCCAATGAAGAAAGTGCTTTATACAGTTGTTGCTGTTGGTTTTTATTGGAATCGTCAGTTAATAATAACTGCTCAGGCGTTTGCACGTTCTCATTGGTTAGATATTGCTCAGGTGCATTTGAATCTTCATCATTAGGGTTTTCAAAAGTAACATCATTAAACTGCAGGCGTGACTCCATCTCTAATACGTCTTTACGCCTAACGCCTAAATCATCAGCAATTTGATCGGCTTGATCACTATTAAGTGAATTGTATATGTGTGCTTTAGCTTTTTTCAATTTAAAGAAGAGTTTGCGTTGAGCCTTGGTTGTTGCGACTTTAACAATTTTCCAATTTTTGAAAATAAACTCATGAATTTCTGCACGGATCCAATACACAGCAAATGAGGCAAGACGAACATTCTTATTTGGATTGAAGCGTTTAACAGCCTTCATTAAGCCAATCGTACCTTCTTGAATTAGATCTTCTTGCTCAAGCCCATAACCTTTGTAGCCATGAGCAATAAAGGCAACAAACCTCATATGTGATAAGACAAGTTTTCTAGCAGCGCTCAAGTCATGATTTTCATATAGTTTAATGGCTAAATCATGCTCTTCTTCAGGCGTTAAAATTGGAGGGTATTTTTGAACGCCTAGCGCGCTAAATGCACTTTTACTAGGCAGGTTTGCTAACTCTGGACTCATTTAATAAGAGGTATTAAGTATATTATTAAGGATTAATATTATAGGTTAAATCAATGAGTTAAGCAAGGATTGATACTTTTCTGTTTGCTGGGATAGTAAAAAGCGCTGAGAATGAATGATTGTTGATAAATCAGTTAATGCTAAGTTGAAGTCATCATTAATAACTAAGTAGTCAAATTCATCATAATGACGCATTTCGCTCACCGCATCTTGCATACGACGATCAATAATGCTTTTATCATCCTGACCACGATCTGTTAGGCGTTCACGTAGTGCAGCCTCAGAAGGAGGGAGAATGAAAATACCAATGGCATTATTAAAGCTTTTTTTAACTTGTCGAGCGCCTTGCCAATCAATTTCTAGAATAACGTCTGTACCAGATTCTAATAAATCCCTAACGGTTTGTTTAGCACTGCCGTAGTGATTGTCAAAAACTTGAGCCGATTCAATAAAACCATCTTCTTTTTTTATTTGATCAAACTCTTGCTTAGAAACAAAAAAATAATTTTTACCATGAGCTTCTCCCGGTCTTGCTGCGCGAGTTGTGTGCGATACGGAGACGCATAAATCCTCAGTTTGAGAAATTAAAGCCTTAACTAAAGAGGTTTTCCCGCAGCCAGAAGGTGCAGCAACGATAAATAAATTAGCCATTATTTTGCGGGCGTATAACCTTTGATATCGTCAGCACCTTCTTCAGAGAAAAAGAATTTATCCATTTGCTCTTTAAGGTGCTTTTGAGCGTTAGGATCCATCATGCTTAGATTATTTTCATTGATAATCATGGTTTGGTGATCTAGCCATTGCTGCCAGCCTTGTTTTGATACATTGGCCAAAATTCTTTTCCCTAGCTCGCCAGGATAAGGTGCGCGATCTAATGCTTCAAGATCTTCATTTAGTTTTACACAGTGTACAGTATTCATAATTTTCTCATGTTGATGCTTAATAGTTTAAGACTTAAAAAATAAATGAACACTGATAAACAGATGGTGATAGCCAACATACCCATCCTAGAAAATGCATCAGCATTTAAATAGGTGTCAGGTGTTTGATCAAAGTTCAAAATAAAGAGTGCCATTATAAAGCTTGCAAACAAAACTTTAAAAAACATTTTAATTAAATCAGTAGAAAAATGAAAAATAGATTGTTTGTTTAGGTAAAAATATAAAATATAGGCATTGATTACAGCAGATATAGAAGTGGCGGCTGCAAGGCCGACGTGATCAAAATAGTAGCCAAAAATAATGTTTAGAATAACATTTGAAAGCATGGCGATAACACCTGCCTTGACTGGTGTTTTGGTATCACCTCTTGCCAAAAATACAGGCGCAAGAATCTTGACAGTTATAAAAGCCATAAGACCTGACCCATAAGCGATAAGACTCAAGGAGGATTGATGTGCTGCAAAGGCGCTAAAAGCATCATACTGAAACAAGGTGACAATCAATGGTTCAGCTAATAACACTAGACCAATACAAGCGGGTAATCCAAGTAATATGCCTAATTTCAACGCATAATCGACAGTACGGGTAAATTGTTGAGAATCTTTATTGGCGTAATGCTTACTAAGCTTCGCTAAAGCAACTGTAGCAAGTGCAATGCCAATAAGTGCCAGCGGTAGTTCCAGCAATCGATCAGAATAATACAACCAAGAAACACTACCACTAACCAGAACAGAGGCAATCATGGTGTCAATCAACAAGTTAATTTGCGAAACCGAAACGCCAAATAGGGCGGGTAGCATGCGTTTTTTTAGGGTTTTTACTGCAACATGATCACCGGTTGTTAACTTAGGTAATTTGCGAATTTTAAGTAAAAAAGGAATTTGAAACAATAGTTGCAAAATGCCACCTATGAGAACGCCCCAGGCCAAGGCCATAATGGGCTCATCTAGATACTGAGATAAATAAACACTTGATAAAATCATGCTAATATTAAGCAGTACTGGAGTGAATGCTGGCACTGCAAATTTATCATAAGTATTTAGAATACTGCCGGAAAATGCAGTTAGGGAAATTAACAGCAAGTAAGGGAAGGTAATGCGCAGCATGTCTGATGCTAAATTGAATTTAGTTAAGTCTTCGTTGAAATAAAAACCCCAAGCAAACATAAAGATAATTGCTGGTGCTGCAATAACAGCAATTAAGGTGATGATAATCAGTACTTTTAAAAATTTAGTACCAATATGGTTAATGATTTTTTGAACTTCTGCTTCAGTTTCATTTGCTTTGGCTTCTGCAAGAATGGGCACAAATGCCTGGGAAAATGCCCCCTCTCCAAACAGTCTTCTTAGAAAATTAGGAATGCGAAAGGCAACTAAAAAAGCATCTGTTAAGCCATTTGCACCAAAATATTTAGCAATGAAAAAATCACGCACTAAGCCAAGAATACGAGACAAAAAAGTCATGGCAGTAACAATACTGCTTGACTTTAGAAAGGATTTATCCATGAATGATTGGGTTGTTACTCCTCAACAGGTCCGCGCATAATTCCTACTTTAGAGCTACGAATACAATTAACAAATTGCATTACTTCTAAGGAGTCTGCTTCAGAAGATTCTAATTCACTCAACATTTGATCAAGTAGGCGACCAGTTGACTCTCGGTATACTACTTTAAAAGCGCGTTTAATTGAGGCAATTGAACTAGATGAGTAACCACGTCTACGCATGCCTTCTGCATTAATGCTGCGTACTCGAGTTGGGATTCCAGAAGCTACCATATAGGCAGGTATGTCCTTATTTACCTGGCAACCCATGCCAATATAAGTGTGTATACCAATCATGCAAAACTGCTTAACTAGGGTAAATCCGCCTAGTATTGCCCAGTCGTGAACTTTTACATGGCCTGCTAAAGAAGCATTGTTAGACATAATGATATGATTTCCAATTTCACAATCATGGGCAATATGCACATAAGCCATCAACATGTTATTAGAGCCTACTCGGGTAATTGATTTCTCTTTTTCTGTTCCACGGTTAATGGTACAAAACTCGCGAATTAGATTGTCATCACCAATGACTAAATTAGACTCTTGTCCTTCTTCATAGGTGATATCCTGAGGATCGCCACCAATCGAAGCAAATGAATAAATATGGTTGTTTTTACCAATTTTGGTTGGACCTTGAATGACCGCATGAGATTCAATAATGGTGCCTGCGCCAATTTCTACATTGGCACCAATAACAGCATAGGCACAAATCTTTGCTTTTTTATGAACTTTGGCACTTGGATCTATAATTGCAGTTGGATCAATTGACATGGTGTTATATTCTCCTCAAGAATTAAATACTTAGTTTATCTCTAACTAGTCAGCGGCTTTTTGCGTACACATAAGCTCAGCAGACGTTACGATATTTCCATCAACAGACGCCTTGCATTTAAACTTCCAAATACCGCGTTTAACCGTCATAACTTCAACGTCTATTAGTAGCTGGTCACCCGGTTCTACTATGCGTTTAAAACGTACCTTGTCGATGCCTACCAGCATATAAATTTGACCATCAATTGGCTTACCAACTTCAGATTTAAACGCCAGAATTCCAGTAGCTTGTGCCATGGCTTCAACAATCATAACACCAGGCATGATTGGCTGATCAGGAAAATGTCCTGTAAATTGAGGCTCGTTAAAAGTAATATTTTTTAAGGCGACAATTGATTTACCGATTTCAAGCTCAAGAACACGATCAATCAGTAGAAATGGATAACGATGGGG
>CAJVCJ010000052.1 GCA_910595855.1 Candidatus Thioglobus vulcanius
ATAAAAAATTATCAACAAATTAATAAAAAGATCGCGCTGGCTAGCACTTTTATATTGATAATTTTAAGTGCATCGATTATATCTAAGCTGGTCTGGCATGTGTTAGAAAAAGAATCTAACAACAGCTATATTAACAAACCAATAATTCAAAATAATAGCAAAGCGGTGCTTTTGCCAAACAATCTTTTTGGCACGCTTCAATCAGCTGTAAAACAACAACATAACGACATTAAAAGCACTCGGCTAAATTTATCACTCATAGGCATCTTAAATCAAGATCAGCAATCACTTGCAATTATCAAGCAAGGTAGCGGCAAAGACAAAATATACAAAATAAATGATCTAATCAACTCGTCAACATCAATCAAAGAGATTCACGCAAAGTATGTGATCCTATCTCGAAATGGTAGTTTTGAAAAACTGAGCATGAAACACAATAAAATTGATTTTTCAAAAAAGAAAACTACCCACAAACCATCCTCAATTAGTAAATCTAATAGATCAAAACTCATGGGGTATTTACAGCAACTAAACACTAATCCGCAAAAGTTATTATCAATTGTGTCTGTGAAGCCCAACTATACAAATAATGGTATGCGCGGTTTTGTTATCTCTCCTGGTGCTGAGCGTCAATTATTTACTAAACTGGGTTTTAAAAATAACGATACCATTATCAGTATAAATAACACTGAACTAACTAACCTCTCTCAAGCCATCAAACTAAGAAAAGAACTTTCCAAACAAACGTATTTTGACTTTATGATTGAACGCAAAGGTCAAATACTTCCATTATCTGTAAATTTAAAACAATAACTTTATGAAAATCCTTCTAATAGCTTTAAGCGTACTACTCTCTTTATCTGTTAACGCACTGACACTTAATTTGAAAAACATGGAAATGGTGACATTAATCAACACTGTCTCTCAAGTTACTGGGAAAAACTTTATTGTAGATCCTCGAGTCAAAGGCAAGGTTAATGTGGTTAGTACTACTGAGATTGACAATGATGAATTCTATCATTTGTTTTTATCAATTTTACAAGTACATGGCTACATTGCTGTTGAGGGTGATGGTTTTGCTAAGATATTACCGCAAACACACATTAAAAATAACAGTGCCATGCTTTCTGCTACAGCCAATGACCATATTGTAACCACTACTATTCCGATTCTCAATGTTGCAGCAAACCAGATGATTCCAGTGTTGCGTCCTATCATTTCTCAGCATGGTCATTTAGCCTCGTACACACCTTCCAATACAATCATTGTGACCGACACCCAGGCTAACATTGCCCGCCTAAAAAATGTTATTGGTCAACTAGATAAAGAGATTGACGAAGATTACGAAGTAATTACACTAGAAAATGCCTCTGCTGATGAAGTGGCTAAAGTCATTAAATCTTTACTACCTACCAACAATAAACAAACTAGCAACCCGTTAACCATTGCTGTTGATCGTCACAATAATCAGATTATTGTTGGTGGCGCATCTGCCAAACGTCTTAAAGTGAGATTTTTAGCCAAAGAGCTTGATAAGCATCAAGATAAAGAAGGTGGCACCTCTGTTGTGTATCTAAGGTATGCCAATGCCAAAGACATATTACCAGTACTACAAAATATTGCCAAACAGACTATGTCAGACAACAAAGGCACTGCACAAGGCAATGGAAATGCCAACATTCAAGCTGATGAATCAACTAACGCTATTATTATTACAGCCTCTACTTCAATATCCAAAGATATCAAAAAAGTTATTAGTAAGCTCGATATACGTAAGGCGCAAGTCTTAATCGAGGCGATTATTGCCGAAATCAGCTCTAATGATTCAAGTGAACTTGGTATTCAGTGGCTAGCTCGAGGTTCGGGTGGCGTTGGCCTGATAAACTTTACTGGTCAAATTCCAGCCCTATTAGCAGGACTGGGTGGAGATGTTTCTAGTGTTGCTGGCGCAATTGGAACAGGTGCCACCATTGGTGCAGGCTCTTTTGATTCCACTACTAAAAATGGATTTGGTGCAGTTTTAAACGCTTTAGAAGGTCAAGGCAAGGTAAACATTCTATCCACACCTTCGATTGTTACATTGGATAATGAGGAAGCTATGATTATGGTTGGCCAGGAAGTGCCATTTATCACTAATACTGAGATTAAATCAGTTGGGTCTAATCCTTTCCAAAATTATGAACGTAAAGACGTTGGATTAATGCTTAAAGTTAAGCCTCAAATTAATGAAGGCGATACAATCAAACTTAGTATCGAGCAAGAGATATCGAATATTATTCCAGGCTCAAATGCATCCGATCTGATTACTTCTAAACGTAAGATAAAAACCTCAGTTATGGTGGCAAACGGCAAAATTCTGGTACTTGGCGGCCTAATGGATGATGTTGTTAGAGATAGTGAATCAAAACTTCCAGTGTTAGGAGATATTCCGATCTTAGGTGGTGCATTTAGCTACAAAACTAAAAAGAAAGAAAAGCGCAATTTATTGATTTTTATCCACCCAACCATCTTAACTGATCAAAATACGGCCAATAATGTTAGCGAGCAAAAATATAAGTACATTCGCGCTCAGCAACTACTTAATGACATGACCATCACCAAAGAGGCTTCCACTAAAGATTCGGAACTTCCTCCTTGGATGAATTATGAGTAATAGCAATACATTATTGCCATTTTCCTTTGCTAAAGAGCTAAACGTTCTACTCGAGAAAATAGACGGTGAAATGGTGCTAAACCATGCTACTTCACTAAAGCCATCTACCTTTGGAGAAATTCAACGTAAATTTGGCGACTTTACACTGCAAAAAATTCCAAAAATAGAACTGCATACCAAGATTCAACAATACTACGAAAGCAATTCCGCTCAAGGGCTAAATAGTTTCCAAGATGACGCTGAAAGTGATGAATCATTAGATGCACTCGCCATGGACTTGCACGAACCGATGGAGCTGCTAAACAATGATGATGAGGCGCCTATTATTCGCCTGTTAAACGCTCTATTTGCCCAAGCAATTCTAGAAGAAGCATCAGATATCCATATCGAATCCTATGAGGGTCGTATTCGTGTGCGCTTTAGAGTTAACGGCACACTTAAACAAGTACTACAACCAAGTGCAAAAATTGCACCACTACTCGTATCTAGAATTAAAGTTATGGCTAAACTTGATATTGCCGAGAAACGCTTGCCTCAAGATGGTCGCATTGCTATCCAATTAGGTGGTCGTGCAGTTGATATGCGTGTGTCCACCATTCCTTCTGGCAATGGGGAAAAAGTAGTTATGCGCTTACTAGACAAGCAAGCTGGGCGATTACAGCTTAAGCAATTGGGCATGCAAGATGAAACATACAACACTATTCAAACCCTTATTCACAAGCCACATGGAATTTTATTAGTTACCGGCCCAACAGGGTCTGGAAAAACCACCACTTTATATGCCGCACTGACTGAATTAAATAGTAATGAGCTCAATATAACCACTGCCGAAGATCCGGTGGAATATTTTATCGATGGTATTAATCAAACCCAAATCAACACCAAAGTTGACATGACTTTTGCCAAGGGCTTACGAGCAATTTTAAGACAAGATCCTGACATTGTTATGATTGGTGAAGTGCGTGACAGTGAAACTGCTCAAATCGCAGTACAAGCAAGTCTAACTGGGCATTTAGTATTCTCTACTTTGCATACCAATACTGCAGTTGGCGCCATTACACGCTTAAGAGACATGGGTGTAGAGCCGTTTTTACTCTCTTCGAGTTTAAGCGGTGTACTAGCGCAACGTCTAATTAGAACACTTTGCCCAGAGTGTAAAGTGGTACACACAGCTGGTGAAAAGGAGCAAGAAAAATTACAGTTAAATAAATCAATAGAAATTTACAACGCAGTTGGTTGTCATCATTGTAATAATACCGGCTATCAAGGAAGGACCGGCCTATATGAATTACTAACTATCAATGAAGAAATTAAAATACTTATTCATAATGAAGCAAGTGAATCAGAAATTCTTAAACGAGCCGCTCACTATTCAAAATTATCAGATCAAGCTATAGCACTTGTAATCAATGGACAAACAAGTCTAGATGAGGCAATACGTGTTGTGTCTTTATGAGTGTTTTTGAATATCAGGCCGTTAACCCTAATGGCCAATCTGACAATGGTTTAATCGAAAGCGATACTCTTAAATCTGCACGTCAACAATTGCAGAAAAAAAACTTAACAGTTTTAGAAATTAAACAAAGCAGCAAAAGACGCACTCAGGCTAAATCTTTTTTTGAGCAAAAATTAAGCATTAGTGATATCTCCATTATTACTCGTCAACTCGCCTCACTTCTTCAGGCAGCTATGCCTATTGATGAAGCTCTACAAACCATTGCTAAAAATAACAATAAAAAACACATTAAAACAATCGTAGGGCAAATACGCTCTTCAATAATTGAGGGAAAGAGTCTAGCCGAATCGTTACAAACAAACGCAAAAGAATTGCCGTCATATTTTATATCTACAGTTGAAGCGGGGGAGCGATCTGGAGAATTAGGCAATATTCTTGCTAAATTAGCACACGAGATACAACAGCAAGACAAATTTAAAAAGAAAATATCAGCTGCACTTATTTATCCAATAATGATTAGCATTGTGGCAATGATGGTAGTTGTTTCATTGTTAATTTTTGTCGTTCCTCAAATTGTCTCTGTATTTGACAACATGAATCAAGCACTACCCCCCTTAACAATCGCTGTCATAAGTTTAAGTGATTTTCTAAGCAGTAATATTTGGCTTATTATTGTCGTATTTATTGCACTCATTACAGGCGTTAAACTTGCCTTAAAGCAACCAGAAATAAAGGTTTATTTTCAAATTGTGCTTGGAAAATTGCCTGTTGTTGGAAAACTAATGATTGAATCAAATGCAGCCCGTTTTGCAAGAACATTGGCACTACTTCATGAAAGTGGCACCCCCATCCTGACCGCTTTAAAAAATTCTGCAGAATCTTTAAATTATCTACCCATGAAAGATTCAATCTTAAAGGCGGCAGAAAAAGTTAGAGAAGGCTCTAGTCTATTCAAAGCACTTGAAACTGAAAGCGCCCTACCTTCAATGACACTCTATATGCTTGCCAGTGGTGAGTCTAGTGGGCAGCTTAGTCAAATGTTAAACAAAGCAGCCGACAATCAAGAGGTTGAGCTAGATGCTTACACTACAAAAATCACTAGTTTGTTTGAACCTTTAATGATTTTATTAATGGGTGGCGTTGTATTACTTATTGTACTCGCTATACTATTGCCAATTTTTGAACTAAATCAAATCACCTTATAATGAAAAAAAATATCAAAAAACAAAAAGGTTTTACCCTGATCGAAATCATGATTGTTGTCGTTATTATTGGAATTCTAGCTTCCATTATTATGCCTAAAATTATGGATAAGCCCGGCCAGGCTCGCTTACAAAAAGCCAAACATGATATTCAAACTATTAACTCATCTCTTAATCTTTACAAACTTGATAAGTTTAACTATCCAAGTACAGATGAAGGGCTTGATGCGCTTATTGGCACCTACCTAGACAGAAAGCCTACGGATCCTTGGGGGCGCGAATATTACTATCTAAGCCCTGGGCAAAAAGGCGTTTTTGATTTATATAGTTACGGCGCTGATGGCAGAATTGGTGGAAATGATGAAAATACAGATGTCAATAACTGGGAGTAAAGGCTTCACCCTAGTAGAGCTATTAATTGTTCTGCTAATTGTCGGCATAATCACTTCAGTTGCTATGCTCAGTATTAATGCAGCACGCCCTTCCCAAGCTCAATTATTATTCAATCAGCTAAAAAACCAAGTTGTAATGTCACAAAAAACCGCGCAACTAAAAAATGTTCAATTGCGTCTAATTTCTGTCGACAATCAAAGTAAAGTTGAAAGACTAAACCCACAAACGCTGCAATGGGAATCTAGCAATATTTCATCAGTAGAATGGAAAAATATAACCGTCAACTCTGACGAGTTAGAAATTTCAATTCTTCCGAACGGGCATATAACCCCATCAGTCATTAGCCTTGAGCAAGATAACACTCACTATCAGTTTAACACTAGCCTGTTATGAAACAAACAGGCTTTACCTTGATTGAAGTTTTGGTGGCACTCAGTATTGCCAGTGTTGGTCTAATTGGCTTAATCAAAGCGCAAACACAGAGTACTCAAAATCTTGGAATACTTCAGCATAAAACCTTGGCAAATCTAGTGGCATCAAATCTTGCTGTTGAGATGCGTCTAAGCCATAAACACTCCTTAGGGTTTAAAAACGGTGAGTATCAGCTTGGAAAGCAATCCTGGTATTGGCAGTCAAAAACTAACCAAACACCCAATACAGAGATTGTTAAATTATCGTTATCAGTTTTCAGTAGCAAACAAAGAATGAACAACAAGCAAACCTCTTCTCAATTGGATCTATACCTAAACAAATGAGAAAACAACAAGGGTTTACTTTAATAGAACTATTGATCACCATGGCAATTTTTTCCGTCATTGCGGTGATTTCATACTATGCACTCAGTAACTCCTTTAAAAATGAATCTATACAAACCAAACATAGTGAAAAACTCTTTGCACTGCAAAAAACACTTAGCTATATTGAGCGTGATATCACTCAAATATCCAACCAAAATATAGTCTTGATTAATTCAAAACTTGAGTTTAACAGCTTGCAAAATGAGCAACTACTTAAGCTGTTATACGTCTTTCAATCTGGACAATTACAACGCTTAGATATTACCCATCAAAATAATCAACCAACCCTAGTTTTAATTAACAACATAACCAAAACCAGAATTAGAGCACTGACAAACAAAGATATTTGGGTTACCAAATGGATTAAAAAAGACAATGTTTATTTAAAAGCCATTGAAATAAAATTTACTCATCCCCACTGGGGTGATATTACCAAACTAGTCATGCTTGATGAATAACTCCAACCAAAAAGGTATTGCGCTTATTAGCACCATGATCATCATTGCACTTATTAGCGCATCAGTTGCTCTGATGTGGCAGCGCTTTGGCAAAGATTTAGAGCATACGACCTATACACTAACCCAAACCCAGGCCGTCAACCACCTATACAGTGTAGAGAGCTGGGCAAAATCTATACTACTTAAGGACAACGTCAAGCTTGATTCGTTAGATGATGATTGGGCGCAAGAAATACCGCCTATTCCTGTACCTGGTGGGCTGCTATCTGGCCGTTTAATTGACCTACACTCAAAACTGAATATCAACAATTTAATTGATCTTAAATCTGATCCTTACTCTCCACAATATCGCTCTTTCTTTTCCAATTGCTTAAACAGCCTAAACACTAGCCTTGAACAAGATTACATGAGTGATCTGATTTTTTCTTATGTCTCTAGCCACCCGCCCAAGCCCATGCTTTTTGAGCATAAGGTTGGATTAAAAAATATTCAAACC
>CAJVCJ010000053.1 GCA_910595855.1 Candidatus Thioglobus vulcanius
TTATTGAGAAAATTGAGAATAGATTTTTTAATAAGAATATAAGTCGATAGTTCAACATCGATACGTAAAAGTGATTATAATAGTCCGATTATTCAGATTGAAGTTATACACGAGTTATTATGAAGACATTTAGCGCTAAAGCACATGAAGTAAAAAGAGATTGGTTCCTTGTGGATGCCGATGGTAAGACATTAGGCCGTTTGGCTACAGAAATCGCATCTCGCCTTCGTGGCAAGCATAAACCAGAGTACACGCCACATACAGACACAGGTGATTACATTGTTATCATCAATGCTGAAAAGGTTAAGGTAACTGGCAAGAAATTTGATGATAAGATGTATCATCACCATACTGGTTACGTAGGTAATTTAAAGTCAATCGCTTTTAAAGACTTACAAGCTAAAAAACCAGAAGAAATTATCAACAAGGCTGTTAAAGGCATGTTGCCAAAAGGTCCTCTAGGCAGAGATATGTTTAGAAAGATGAAAGTATTTGCAGGTTCTGAGCATTCACATGCTGCACAACAACCGCAAGTTTTAGATATTTAAGGTAAGAAATTATTATGGCAAAGACAGAAACATTTTACGCAACAGGCAGAAGAAAGACATCAGTAGCTCGTGTTTACATGACTAAAGGTAAAGGTGTATTTACAGTAAATAAACGTCCAATGGATGAGTATTTTGGTCGTGAGACTTCTTCAATGATCATTAACCAACCGTTAGATACAGTTGAGATGAGAGATAAGTTTGATTTCACTATCATGGTTAAAGGTGGTGGTGATACAGGTCAAGCGGGTGCAATTCGTTTGGGTGTAACACGCGCTTTAATGGAATACGATAACGACTTAAGACCTGACCTACGTAAGGCTGGTTTTGTTACTCGTGATGCTAGAATTGTAGAGCGTAAGAAAGTTGGCCGTAAGAAGGCACGTAAGAGCGAGCAGTTCTCAAAACGTTAAATCGTTTTCGAAAGACAATAAAAAACCCGCTAACAGCGGGTTTTTTATTGCTTAAGGTTTATTGATCAGATCATATTTTGAAAGCTTGTTGTAATTAATGATAGATTGTACTGTCTCAACATATTCATAACCGATTTCAGCATAATTTTCTAATCCTTCAGCAAGTGCTATACCGGTAATAGGCTGTTTCTGGTCGCGTTTATTTTTACGAATTTTTCTAAGCGTTGTGTAAGCTGAATTTCTATTGATAGATCGAATATAGTATTCAATGCTTTTTTCTAGGGATGAGAACTTGGCCACTTCATGTGTGGCTTTTTTATTGCGCTGTAATGGAACAACGCCACAACCTTTTTTAAAGCACCAGAGGCCAAAAAAATTGTGATAATATTTGGCAAACCGTGACCTTCCCCAGTTAGATTCATAAGCACCTTGGGCCAAAATAAGTGATGCTGGAACCACATCAACCCGCATTAATAGAGCTTCGATATTCCCTTCTTCCACACGATAATATTTATAAATTTGTGCGAGCTTTAATTGATTGATATCGCCAGTTACAATGTTATGGCGTAATTGAATAATTTTAGTATTTTGTTTGCTAATGGCAGGGAGTAGGTAGTTAAAGAAAGCTTGTTTACGTTCTTTTACATCTGTAATCTCTTCGAAGTTAGGCGTCTTAAGTGAACTAACCCATGATTCAAGCCCCCAAAATTCATCTGCATGAATAGAGGAGGTTGCTAGGATAGCACTTAGTGCAATGTATTTAAATTTCAAAATTTTCACAAGAAGCGCTCATAACTTCTATTGTAAACATTTTTTCAATGGGTAAGCTGAGTAGGTGAGATTTTATAACTCGAATCACACCGGCATGTGCAACGATAAGTAAGCTATCGACATCTCTTGATGTGATGTCATTAAATGCATTCAAAACGCGCTGCTGAAAATCATACAAGTTTTCAGCATTAGGTGGTTGGTTGTTAATAGGGTCTTGCTTAAAAGAATCAACTAAATCTTGTCCGATGTCTGTAGCACTTTGACCTTGCCAATCTCCAAAACCTAACTCTTCGAACTGACTAATGATTTCTAATTGTGATTGTTGTTGAGCACTAAGATGTTTGGCAAAGGCTTGGCAACGTATTAAGGGTGATGTTGCAATAAGGTCCCACGTTTTATTTTGTGTGGAATCTAGCATTTGCTGCCAACCTTTATCGGTAAGTGCATCATCTTGATTGCCTCGATACAGGCGCCCGCCTTGAGGCTCACCATGTCTCAACAGGTCAAGAATCATTCGTTAACTTGTTCTCGTGACATTAAATGATTAACTGCTTCAGTAGGCGACACCATTCCTTGAGTAACTTGATAAACTTGCTCACAAATTGGCATTTCGATTTGATTTTGATTCGCAATCGATAAGACTAATTCTAGAGTGTTAAGCCCTTCAACCGTTGCACCAACATTGTTCAAAGCCTGCTCAACACTTTGGTCGTTGGCTAATTCTTTGCCAAATCGACGATTTCTAGATAAATCGTCTGAGCAAGTGAGTACTAAATCACCCAGGCCTGATAAGCCGTTGAAGGTCTTTTCATTAGCGCCCAGGCTTTTTCCAAAGCGGATCATCTCAGCCAATCCTCGAGTAATCAAGGCTGCCTGCGTGTTAGCGCCATAGCCCAAGCCAGATGCAATACCGGCGGCAATGGCAAGGATATTTTTGACAGATCCACCCACCTCTACACCTATGATATCTTCATTGGTGTATGCTCTTAACGTTTTGGTGTGTAGGGCCTTAGCCCAATAATCTCGAGTATTTTTATCTGCTGAAGCAACCGTAAGTGCAGTTGGTTTATGACTGGCAACTTCAAAGGCAAAACTAGGGCCAGAAATCACACAGCTTGGATGACTGCCTAGAATCGTCTCAAAGCTTTCATGTAAGAAGCCTTGTTGGCGAGTGTCAAATCCTTTGGTTACCCAGGCTATAGGTTGTTCCGGTGTCAGGAATGATTTTATACTTTCCAGTGTTGTGGAAAAACCATAACTTGGTACCGCAATGAGAATACTTTGAGATTGTTGGATTAATGATAGATCAAAAGTTAATTCGACATTATCAGCATAATTAACTGAAAGGGCGGGGTGTCGTGGTTTGAGAGTTGCGATCTCTGCTTCTGAGTAGGCATGCAAATAGATTGTATCAAATTTATCTGATAGTGCGATAGACAGCGCACTACCCCAAGCACCAGCACCAATAATTGATAGGTTAGCCATTTAGAATATCGTCCAATCTACCTGATTGATCAGCGGCAGATAAATCATCAAAGCCACCTACATGTACGCCATTGATAAACACTTGTGGAACGGTATTTCGTCCTGTTAGTTGTGAAACCTCTTCCCAGTCACTTGGACTTTTAACATGATGCTTAGTAAAAGGAATGCCACGCTTTTCAAGTAGTTGATAAGCGCGCTGGCAAAAAGGACAAGAGTCGCTACAATAAATTTTATTTTTTTTCATTTTCTATTTATATTCCTTTTTATATTAAGTTTTTATAGGCATTTTTGCTCGTTTCCAAGCTTGAATGCCACCTTTTAAATTGTATACTTTTTCATACTCATTTCGAGTTAACAAACCGGCAATATGAGCAGATCTTGAGCCACTTCGACAGTAAACAAGTATAGATTTATTTTTATCTAGCTTACTTAGTTGACTCTTAACGTCACTTAATGGAATGTGTAAGCTGCCATTAATATAGCCTGATTTTCTTTCTTTCTTTTCTCTTACATCTAAGATAATCATGCTTTCATCATCCATTAACGATGTGGCAGCATTGGCGTCTAGATCTTCATATTTTTTTAACTTGTCAGTAACAATATTACCAACTAGTAAAGCAATAAGAACAATTAAAGTGATGGTTGTAAATAGTTGCTCATCGGCATATAAAAAATCAATAATTTCCATAGTTATAGTGTTTTTCCTTGTAAAAAATTGTCTAACATTTCATGACCTTGTTCAGTCAAGATAGATTCTGGGTGAAATTGTACGCCTTCAAGTGCGAATTCTTTGTGTCTAATGCCCATAATTTCATCTATTTCTCCTTGGTCATTTTCAGTCCAAGAGGTAATTTCAAAACAATCTGGCAAAGTTAGTTGGTCGGCTACCAGGGAGTGATAGCGAGTTGCATTAAGTGGGTTTTTTAAGCCGCTAAACATAGCTTTATTGGTGTGATGAACTGCAGATATCTTGCCATGCATGATCTTTTTAGCACCAATTACATCGCCACCAAACGCCTGAACCATGGCTTGAAAACCTAGACAAACACCCATCATTGGTATTTTTCCACTAAAGTGTTTGATAGCTTCAATAGAAATACCTGCCTCATTTGGGGTGCAAGGTCCTGGTGAAATAATCAAAAACTCAGGATTGAGACTTTCAATTTCTTCAATGCTAATTTCATCATTACGATGTACTTCAACCTCTTGTCCCAGCTCGCCAAAATATTGAACCAGGTTATAGGTAAATGAATCGTAATTGTCAATCATGAGTAACATAGTGAGGCCTATTTTACCGCTAAAAAGGATGCAAAGTTAAGGCACTGAAAATGACAAGTACTGATACTAAATCCTGCTTTTTCAAAGCGATGAAAGTGTGTTTTTTTGTCATCTGTGATTAGCACGTTATCGATAGATTGGCGTTTTGCTGCGATTTCAAGCTCGCTATAACCATTAGCCCGCTTAAAGTCTACGTGTAGATTTGTCATCAATTGCTGTTTATTAGCATCGCTAAAATGAATCTTTTCAGAGACGATTAATGCACCACCTTTGTTTAGTCCTTGGTAAATTTTATTAATGAGCGTTTGCCTTTCCTTTGGGCTGATAAATTGCAGGGTTAGATTCAATACAACAATCGAAGCATTTTCAAAATTGATAGCATTGATATCAGCACAGATAACATCAACATTTTTTTCGTTCAATGCTAAATTTTGTCGACATTTTTCAACCATGCTTGGTGAATTGTCAACAGCAATAATTCGGTTGTTGGTGTGCGGATTGTTAACACTTAAGGCAACGGATGTCGCACCAGTTGAAGCGCCTAAGTCATAATAATTAGTATTATCTTGGCCGTAGGTTTTTACACTTAAGCCAATCATTTCTATCATTGCTTGATAGCCAGGCACGCTGCGTCTGACCATGTCATCAAATACGTCAGCAACTTGAGCATCGAAAGTGAAATTAACTAAGTCATTTTCTTGGCCGAATATTTGATCACGCATATAAGTCTTCCATAAAAAATTCACTCACTAAAATTTTGCTATTACCAATGGTGAAGGCTGACCTTCTACCCCAAATATGATCAGTTTGTGTAATTTGCATGGAGTCTCGTTTGATATGAGTATCGTTAAACAAAACCTCTCCCAAAGGCTTTGAGCCGATGTTCAAAATATCCTTAGTGTCACTGGTTAGCGGTATGATCGAACGTGCATAAACAACTATTTTATTATTGCCAAGTAATGCCACTTCACGAATCACACACTCAGATTTGGTGTTAATTATTTCAACTTCATTAGCATGAGGCTGACCTTGTTGTTGGGATATGACTTTCACTGAAAAATCCGAAAATTTCTGCTTTAATTTGGCAGTTAATGAGGCTTCATCGTTAAGCCATTCTACGGTCTTTTTTGGTGCAGATTTAAGGCATGATAAATCTTGCCAAATCAGCTTACTTGTATCAATCATTCGGTTATTTTAAGCTAAGTATTGGCATATTGTGCCTTGTCATGTGTAATCCATCGATGGATTAGTGCCTGTTGTCTATTTTCATCAAATTGCAAAAATTCAGCCGCATAATAATTCACTTGTTTCAGTAAGTAGCCATCACGAACAATATTAGCGATCTTCATATTTGCAATGCCAGTTTGTTGTGTGCCTAGTATTTCTCCAGGTCCGCGAAGCTCTAAATCTTTATTAGCAATTTTAAAGCCATCATTAGTTTGTCGCAAAATATCAAGACGCTCAATTGCATTGCCACTAAGTGGTGGCTGATACATTAAGATGCAAATACTCGCATCCGACCCTCGACCAACACGCCCCCTTAATTGGTGTAATTGTGCCAGACCTAATCGCTCAGAGTTTTCAATTACCATAAGTGAAGCGTTAGGTACATTAACCCCAACTTCAATCACCGTTGTTGCAACCAAAACATTAATATCACCACAACTAAAACGCACCATAATGTCATTTTTTTCTTGCTTATTCATTTTCCCATGAATTAACACAATGGATAAATCAGCCAGATTTTCTTCTAGATAAAGATGTGTATCGATCGCTGATTGGGCGCGTAATACCTCTGATTCTTCAATCAGTGTGCAAACCCAATAGACTTGATTGCCTTGATCGCAAACTTGTCTGATTTTTTCAAGCACCTTATCTTTTTTATTATTGGCTAATGCCACTGTTTTAATCGGGCTTCTACCAGGCGGAAGCTCATCAATAATCGATGAATCCAAATCTGCATAAGCACTCATTGTCAGTGAGCGTGGAATGGGTGTGGCAGTCATCACTAGCTGATGTGGCGTATTGTGTGCTTTTTGAGTAAGCGATAACCTTTGATGAACGCCGAATTTGTGCTGCTCATCAATGACAATAAAGCCTAATTTTTTAAATTCAACGGCTTCTTGGAACAATGCATGGGTGCCAATCACCACTTGCGCTTCACCCGAGCGAATCAAAGCCAGCTGTTTGTTTCGCTCGCTAGTAGTTTGAGAGCCGGTTAAAAAAGCAACTTGAATACCGAGTGGTTTTAGATAATCACTAAATCCGTGGAAATGCTGATTAGCAAGAATTTCAGTAGGCGCCATAATAGCGGTTTGAAATCCATTTTCAACCGCTTGTAAGCAAGCAAATACTGCCACAATGGTTTTTCCAGAGCCAACATCGCCTTGCAATAATCTAAGCATTGGATGCTTTGAGCTTAAATCAGCATTAATATCATTAATACTACGTTGCTGTGCATTAGTTAATTCAAAGCCTAAATTTTTAGATAATTGATCGGCAAAAATATTAGAAATTTTGAAAATATTGGAAATGGCACTTTTTCGTTCATTTTTAAGCTTCAATAAGCTTAATTGCTGGGCACAAAGCTCCTCAATAATGAGTCTTTGTTGTGAAACATGCTTAAAATCAGCAATTTTTTCGATATTGTCATCAATTTGTGGATGGTGCAGGGTATTTAGTGCTTGTTTGAGTGTTGGCATTGAATTTTTTACCAAACTTTGTAAATTGTCAATCACAGTTGATTTTTCTAGCACTTCTAGTGCGATATTAATCCATTTTTTCATTTGTGGCTGATGAATGCCGGCAGTGAGTGGATAAATGGGGCTCAAGGTTTTTTCAATTAAGCCAGGCTGACCTTTTGAGACTAATCTATATTCAGGATGGTGAATTTCCAACCCATCTCGACCAATTTTAATTTCACCAAAACACTGAATAAAATCACCTCGAGTAAGCTGTTGTTTTTGATATTGATTAAAGTGGAAAAACCGAAGGACTAACGTTCGATTATGCTCATCCGACAAATAGCATAATAATTGGCGCTGTTTGGTGTTGATCTCTTCAATGCGATCAATGGTTAGCTCTAGTAAAACTTCACCGCCAACCTGAGCCTGATCTAGCTTGGTGAAATTTGTTTTATTTTGGTAGCGATTGGGTAAGTGAAATAATAAATGTTCCAGGTTGTAAATGCCAATTGCATTGAGCTTTTCTTGCGCTTTTGGGCCTAATCCGTTAAGCGAAATAATCGGATCAGATAAATCATGCATTGCTAAAGAGTTTGATTAAAAACTATAGGAATCTTCATTAATTACCATAACACCATCCATTTCTACTCTGGCAAATTTTGGCAACTCATTAACACCAATAGCGGCACGTGCTGGATAAGGCTTGTCAAAATATTGCGCCATGATTTCATTAACAACGGCAAAATTGCTTAATTCAGTTAGAAATATATTAAGTTTTACTATGTCGTTTAAGTTGCCTTTAGACGCCTCACAAACAGCGGTCAAATTTTTAAAAACTTGATGAATTTGATCGCTGATGTCGCCTTCAATCATCTCCATAGTTTCAGGGATTAGTGGAATTTGACCAGAAAGGTAAACCGTAGATCCACCCGTAATGCATACAGCTTGTGAATAGGTGCCAATTGCCTGTGGTGCTTGGTCTGTTGAGATAATGTGTTTTTGCATAATGGATTTTTTTAATAATTAATCATAAAATGATTATACGAAATATTTGGTTTTAAAATAGATAATATAAAAAAATATAGCAACATCTTTAAGGCATTTCCAGATTAATTATGATGAGCAGCTATATTGTGTCAATCCACCAATATTAAAAAGTTCAGATGGCTTTAATCTGTAATATTTACTTTCAATTTCTTCAGATTGCTCTGCATAAGGCTGAGTCATAACATCTTGCAGTTCTAGAATTAGAGAATAATCTTTGTTAGCTGCTTGTTGATAAGCAGGTTTAACAAACCACTCTCTCAAGCTATATTTTGGATTTACAAGTTTCATTTGTCTAGAGAGTGCTTCACGAGAGCTGGATGTGGCATTCATATCGATTGAACCACAACTCAATAATTGCCATTTTTTGAGCCATTCAGACCAACGCTGGTTTAAATCTTCCGAGATCGAATTTGCATAAAAGCTCTTCTGAAGAGCGGTAATGTTATTAGGTATCATTGACAGTTCACGAAAGAAAAGCGTGTAATCAACAGGGGTTTCCATCATAAGAATTGCTAACTCATTAAATAGGATCGCATCAAAAGTTTCAAGCCCAAGTTTATCGGCCCACATTTTTTCCATTTGTGTTTGCATCACTTTTGCAAAGTCATTTTGAATTTCTTTGAGTTGTAGTTGTTCACTGTTATGTGATGTGAGTAATGGTTGTAGTGCTTTACAAAACATATGGAAGTTGCGTTCAGCTGCTATCGGCTGATTTAAAAAAGAATAGTGGATGCCGCCACCAGACCAAGGTTGATACTGTGGGTTAAATTCATCACAGAATCCAAAAGGACCATAATCGAGAGTAAAGCCGCCAGCTGCGCAATTGTCACTATTAAAATTTCCTTGACAATAACCGACACGAATCCAATTGGCTACAAGAGAAGTGAGTCGACTTTGAAATTCACGCGCGAGTAAAACTATTTTTTCAGCAGTCTCTAATTTTTTATCGATTGCATCAGCGTATTCACGATCAATTAAATGTAATACAATCATTTCTAGTTCTTGCATCGCTTTAGGATGTTCATTTTTTCGAGCACGACGACCAAAGAGTTCTAATTGCCCAACACGAATGAATGAGGGCGCTACTCGTGTTGAAATAGCGATAGATTCTGATGCCAGAACATCAGGATCCATTGAGTTCGATCCTTCAGAATACCATGGGCGATTAATTCTTTCTGTTTCCGATACGTATAAACTTAAAGATCGTGATGTTGGAACACCAAGTGCATGCATATGCTCTTGAGCTAAAAACTCGCGAATACTCGAACGTAGAACTGCACGACCATCTGCGCCACGACAATACGGCGTTCGACCACCACCTTTTAATTGCATTTCCCAGCGCTGACCGTTAATAACAGCCTCGAGTACAGAAACTGCGCGACCATCGCCATATCCATTGCCAGTTTGAAATGGACACTGCTGATAATATTCAGTACCAAAGATGGAAAGTGCATAGCCAGTTGCCCATCCTGACTTTTGTATTAACTTCGGAACGCGCGAGGTGTCACCAGAAAACATTCGAATAAAATCATCAGACTGCGCCATATTGTCCGAAAAGCCAAGTTCACGAAAAAAAGTTTTACTGTGTGTAACGTACTTAGGGTTTTTTATAGGTGTAGGGTTGACACGGACATAGTGCCCAGAAAAGACTTGCCTTGGATCATGATCAATGCCATTTTCTTTCGCGTTAGGGTCGCAGTTAAGTGTGTCAGTAAACGAATAGTCGGCTAATTTTGAAAGATCATCAAGCGTTTCTATTTTTGAGAAAGGCTTCTGGGAGAGTTTATTTGTCATACGGTTATTTTATATTAATGAAATCATTGTGCCTAAAAGGATGTTACGAGGCTAAAAGTAGTTTTTAAGCTATATATATCAGTTTTTTTTGGACAAAAAAAAGACTTCCGAAGAAGTCTTAATTTATAGAATATGGTGCCCGGGGCCGGAATCGAACCGGCACGCCGGTGAAGGCGCAGGATTTTAAGTCCTGTGTGTCTACCAATTTCACCACCCGGGCATGAATTGTGTAATTGTCATAGACACACTAAAAAGAAGCAATTATATACTAAGCATCGGTAAAATTCTATTTTTTTGAGGTGAGGTTTCCATGGGGATTGTAAAGTTAATTATTATTGTTTTGATTATTTGGCTAGGCTTTAGTGTTTGGCGAAAGTTAAGACAATCAAAAGGTAATGATCTTCCGCAACCTTCCACAAGAAAAATGTTGTCTTGCAATGTCTGCAAAATGCACATTCCTGAAAATGAAGCCATTATCCAAAATGGAAAGGCTTTTTGTTCTAAAAAATGCTTGGGGTAGCTAATGAAATTTTTACTTGATTTTTTTCCGATTGCTTTATTTTTTATTGTTTATAAGACAATGGGTTTATATGCGGCAATCTATGCCATGATTGCCGCCACAGCGTTGCAAATGTTAATTTCTCGTTATCAAACGGGTAAATTTGAAAATGTCCATCTAATTACTTTTGCCTTGTTGGTGGTTTTGGGTGGCGTGACACTTGCATTAAGAGACCCGGCATTTTTAATGTGGAAAGTCAGCGTGCTATATGTAGTGTTTGCGCTGGTATTAATTGGCAGTATGTGGATTGGCAAAAAACCATTACTAGAAAGAATGCTTGGTAAAGAACTGGATTTACCCACAAGTGCATGGCAGCAAATGAGCTGGATCTGGGGTTTAGGCTTTGTTGGCATTGCTTTTGTTAATGCATACTATGTGAAGCTAGCCTTAGCGGCACGAGCGTTGTTATTTGCATCAACTGATTTAGATCCTAAAATTGAATTAACAGAGTTAGAGTGCGCAACTACGACCATGCAGGATTTGTGTTTGGCGGCACAACACACAGAAGAATCGTGGGTAAACTTTAAATTATTCGGTACTATGGGTCTCACTTTTATTTTGATCGTTATTACAGTAATAATGATTAGCAAATTTACTAAAGAGGAAGAAAAATCATGAAACAAACACCTTTATATCAAGCGCATGTAGATGCTGGCGGAAAAATGGTTGATTTTGGCGGCTGGGAAATGCCACTAAACTACAGCTCTCAAATTGAAGAGCATCACCAAGTTCGAACAGATGCAGGTATGTTTGATGTTTCACACATGACAACCGTTGATTTTAAAGGTACTGATGCTAAAGTATTTTTACAAACATTGATCGCTAATGATGTTGCAAAACTAACAACATCAGGTAAAGCTTTATACAGCTGTATGTTGAATGAGAATGGCGGTGTAGTTGATGATTTAATTGTTTATTATCTAAGTGATGAAGATTATCGCATGGTGATTAATGCCGGTACTACGGAAAAAGACATTGCCTGGATTAATGCAAAAGCTGAAGATTTTGATGTGACTGTAGAGCCTAAATTTGATTTGGCCATGATTGCCGTGCAAGGGCCTAATGCTCGTGCCAAAGTATTTGAGGCAATGCCTGGTGTTGAAGAGGTGGCTGGCGAACTTAAGCCATTTAATGCTGCTAGCTTGGGCGGGTTGTTTATCGCTCGTACTGGTTATACGGGTGAGGACGGATTTGAAATTATGCTGCCTGAAAAGTCAGCTGAATTTACTTGGAAAATGTTATTAGAAGCAGGTGTTAAGCCATGTGGCTTAGGTGCGCGCGACACACTTCGTTTGGAAGCAGGTATGAGCTTATACGGCTCTGAAATGAATGATGAAGTGTCACCACTTGAGGCAGCACTTACTTGGACAGTAGATCTTAACAACGAAGATCGACGCTTTATCGGTCGTGATGCATTAGAAGCTCTTAAAGGTAATGGCGTTAAGAAAACTATTGTGGGCTTGGTGCTTGATGGCAAAGGAGTGATTCGCGATCATCAAAAAGTTGTCACCAGTTTGGGTGATGGTGAGGTGACGTCGGGTAGTTTTTCACCAACTATGGGTAAAGCTATCGCCTTGGCAAGTGTGCCAATGGGTGTAACAGGATCGTGTGAAATTGAGATGCGAAATAAACTGGTTTCGGCTAAAATAGTCAAACCGCCATTTGTAAGAAATGGCAAAGTATTGGTTTAAGGTAGATTTAGAAAATTTGATGGAAATTTGGTCAATCAAAATGACTTAATTTTTGTAAATCTAACGTAGTTAGAATGATAAAAGACAAAGTAAGAAGGAGAAAGGTATGAGCGAAGTAAGAGATGACAGACAATATACAGAGACCCATGAGTGGATTTTGGACAATGGCGATGGTACATTTACAATGGGCGTTACAGATCATGCACAAGCCTTATTAGGCGACATGGTATTTGTTGAAGTGCCAAGTGTTGGTGATGAAGCCTCTCATGAAGATGAATTTTGTGTAGTTGAATCAGTGAAAGCTGCCAGTGGTGTTTATGCCCCTGCAGATCTTGAAGTGATCGAAGCTAATGAAGCATTAGATGATGAGCCAGAGTTAGTAAACTCAAGTTGTTACGATGATGGCTGGCTGGTTAAGTTTAAAGCTGACAACATCGAAGACTTAATGTCTGCAGAAGATTACGCTGAAACGCTAGACTAAGCCCCAAACTTTGGTTAATTCACTGGTTGCCTACAAGGGCAAACCTGCACGTATTATTAGTGTTACCACGCACAAATTCGATTTAGAGTTTGCCGATGGCTCAACACGTAAAGTCAGGGAAAAAGACTTCCGATTTATTCATCCTGAATTTACCAAGGTGAGTGAATCTTGTGCGCATGCAGATATGGCTATTCTGGAAGATTTTCAAGAAGAAACGTTGGCGCTACAAGAGATTACTGAGTGGTTATTTGACGAATATACTGCTAAAACTGCTTGGTGTACTTGCTTATTAGTAGAAGATGGTCTGTATTTTTATTGGCAAAAAGATCAAGTATTTGTACGCCCAACTGTACAAGTGCAAGGTATTTTAGATAAGCGTAATGCAGAACAGATAGCTGCAGAAAGCTTGCAGCATTGTATTGATAATCTTAACAATAACACCTTTGATGAGCAAGATATTCCATACTTGCAAGAGGTCGCTAAAGTTGCGCTTAATCAATCAAAACACGCCAAAATTTTAGACCATGTTGGTGTGGAAAATAATGAAGAAGCGGCTTATAAATTCTTGCTTAAAATTAATTATTTCACCGATAGTTTTAATCCATATCCAGCACGATTCTCTATTCCAGAGGATGAAGAGATAGAAGTTAGCTTGAGAGAAATTGAGCGTGTTGACCTCACTCACATGAATGCTTACGCGATTGACAATGAGGGTTCAAATGATGCCGATGATGCAATTAGCGTTGATGGTGATCGTCTTTGGATTCACATTGCAGATGTATCAGTGATTGTTGATTCAGGCTCTGATCTTGACGAATATGCACGAGAGCGAGGCTCCAACTTATATCTGCCAGAGCAAATTATTCACATGTTACCAACTTCAATTACTAAAGCATTAGCACTTGGTGAGACGCAAACTTCACCAGCTTTGTCGATTGGTCTTAATATGAGCGAAGGCATTATTAGTAATATAGAAGTAGTTCATAGTACGATTAAAGTTATTAATACTACCTATGAGGCAGTAGATAAAGAATTGCTAGATAATAGCAATACAGACTTCACTAACATTCAGACTTTTATTGATCAGCATAAAGCCTTTCGTGCAAAAAGTGGCTCTATCAGCCTTAACTTGCCAAATGTTGATGTTCGATTTATTGATGAAAAAGTACAAATCGAGCCGCAAAAAACCAGTCCTAGTCGTGATTTTGTAGCAGAAGTTATGGTCACTGCTGGTCGTACGATTTCGCAATATGCGCAAGAAAATGACATTGTCATGCCTTATGCTTTGCAAGATGAAGGTGACTTCCCACAAGAAGTGCTAGACAAAAAAGAAAATCTAAGTACAGCCGAATCATTCAAAGCGATTAAATTCTTTAAGCGCTCTGCTACTTCAATTAAGCCATTACCGCATTATGGCCTTGGACTAGATTCATACTTAAGAATCACCAGTCCATTACGACGTTATTATGATTTATTGGCACACCAGCAATTGTCTAATTTTATTGCTGGCAAGCCAACGCTAGATAAAGCTCGTGTTAAAGAAATTATCGGTATTAACAACAACGCTTTAGCTAGTGTTGGTCGCGTTACTCGTTTTAGTAATGACCATTACAAGTGCTTGTTTCTAAAACAAAATTCAGGATGGAAGGGCGAGGGCGTGGTGGTCGATATTCGTGGCGACAAGGCTTTGTTTATGATTCCTGAAGTAGGGCTAATGACGCAAATTAAGTTTAAAGAAGATCAGATTCCTAAGCCGGATGAAAAGATTATGCTTAAGGTTACGCGTGTTGATATGATGGAAAGATCAGCTAATTTCAAGCCTGCTTAATTTATCTGTAATCTCAATGGCATTGCCTTGCGATTGTGACCAATCCCCTAAAACATAACGTGTGAATGTCTGCTCAACATGAGTGTTGAGTCGATGTGTATGCCCATGAATGAGATCAGCACCCGGGTATTTTTTCATTAGCTTGTTTACCGCCCCAGGGTTAACATCCATAATTTCACTCGATTTATTTTGCTGAGATTCAATGCTTTTTTTGCGTAATTGACCGCTAAACTTGAGTCGCCATTTTTTCGGCAAGCGCACAAAAATAGCCTTAGTGATTGGATGTTGCAAGATTGATTTCATCTGTTGGTACGATTCATCATCTGTGCATAGTTCATCACCATGGGTTAATACATATTGCTGATCATTGGCTTCTAACAAATAAGGTGAGTCAATTAGTTTGCAACCTGTTTGACGAGAAAATTCCTTTGCCAGCAAGAAATCACGATTACCTGTCATGACCAACACTTGGGTTTTGCTGCTGAGTATTTTAAGCAGTGAAACTATTTGTGCATAATGCGGTGCTGACAGATCATCTCCTAGCCAAGTGTTAAACAGATCGCCAAGAATAAACACTTGATCTGCAGACTGCGCTTGTTGACAGAATTTTTCAAACAGTTGATTTTTATCAGCCTCATTGTTAATAAGGTGTAAATCAGCAATAATTAAGATTTGCTGGATATTGACAGAGGTTGAATTAAATTGAGACATAAAAAAGCCCGGTATAAAACCGGGCTGATTATTATTTAATGTAAGCTTTAGTTACAATTACCGCATCATTTGGCACATCGCCATGGCCACCTTTGTTGCCAGTTGCGACTTCGTTGATTTTATCAACCACATCAAAACCATCAACAACCTCACCAAACACACAGTATCCCCATCCATCTTGTCCTGGGTAATCTAAGAATGAATTATCTTTAGTGTTAATAAAAAACTGAGAGCTAGCAGAATGAGGTGCTGCAGTTCTAGCCATAGATAGAGTATATTTAGAATTTTTTAAGCCGTTTTTAGCTTCATTTTCAATTTCAGCGTTAGTTGGTTTTTGACTCATGTCTTCGTTAAATCCACCACCTTGAATCATGAAGTTTTTAATCACGCGGTGAAAAATAGTATCATCAAAAAAACCTGATTCAATATAGTCAGTAAAGTTTTTAGCACTGATTGGCGCCTTGTCAGCATCAACTGTAATATGAATATCACCCATGTTTGTTTCAAAAATAATCATTGTTCTCTCGTCCGTGTGAATAAAAATACAAATTATACTTAAAACTCCCTTTCATAAATACGCTCGTTGGCGTATAATTGCCTCTTTTTATGAATTCACATTTAGGATTTATTATGTACGCAGTTTTTAAAACAGGTGGTCAGCAGTTTAGAGTAACCGAAGGCACAACGCTTAAGGTAGAAAAATTAGAAGTTGAGCCAGGCAAAACAATCACTTTTGAAGAAGTGTTGATGGTTGCTGATGGTGATAACGTTCAAGTTGGCGTACCTTTGGTTGCTAAAGCAACAGTTGAAGCAAAAGTTATTTCACAAGGCAAAGGAAAGAAAGTTACAATCATAAAATTCCGTCGTCGTAAGCACTCTATGAAGACACAAGGTCATAGACAGCTTTACACTGAAATTGAAATTACAAAAATTAAGGCATAGGAGAATAACCCATGGCACATAAAAAAGCAGGCGGTAGTACTAATAACGGACGCGACTCCGAATCAAAACGTCTAGGCGTTAAAAGATATGGTGGTCAAGTAGTTTTAGCAGGTAACATTTTAGTTCGTCAAAGAGGCACTAAAGTTCATCCTGGTACTAACGTACGTAAAGGTAAGGACGACACATTATTTGCTACAGCAGATGGTAAAGTTGTTTTTGCTAAAAAAGGTAAATTCATGCGTCAAACGGTTTCAATCGAAGCTGTATAGTTTGTTGTTAAGAATTATCTAAAAAGCGCCTTCCGGGCGCTTTTTTTATGGATAAAATAAACTCATATTAATTAAACAAATACTTATGAAATACGCAATCATTTTTCCAGGTCAAGGCTCTCAATCCCTTGGTATGCTCGCAGATTTAGCTGATAATTTTCCTATTGTAAAAGATACATTTACAGAAGCCTCTGATGCATTAGGTTTTGATCTTTGGAAACTTGCACAGGAAGATCAAGAGGCACTTAATCAAACACAAAACACCCAGCCAGCTATGTTGGCGGCAGGTTATGCTACTTATCTTGCTCTAACAAGCGAAACAGATTTATCACCTGTCTGCATGGCAGGCCACTCTTTGGGTGAGTACACAGCGTTAGTTGCATCTGGTTCATTGAATTTTTCTGACGGTATTAAGTTAGTGCGCACGCGTGCAGAGCTAATGCAGGCTGCGGTGCCTACTGGTGTAGGCGCAATGGCAGCTATCTTGGGTTTAGAGGATGCAGTGGTTGTTAAGGTGTGTGCTGATTACGCAGGCGAAGGTATTGTACAAGCAGTTAATTTTAATTCAAATGGCCAAGTAGTAATTGCCGGCAATAAAGCAGCAGTAGACATTACTTGTGAAGCAATGAAAGCTGCAGGTGCTAAACGCGCTGTGGTATTGCCAGTCAGTGTGCCTTCGCATTGTTCATTAATGGACGATGCAGCGCTTAAGTTTAAAGATGCGGTAGATGCTGTGGAATTTAACATGGGTGATGTAGATGTGCTTCACAATGTTGATGCAGCTAAAGCATTAGACACTGACGATATGAAAGCTAAATTAGTAGCGCAACTTCATAAGCCAGTCCTGTGGACAGGCACAGTAAGAGCCATGCATGAAATGGGTGTGGAAAAATTAATTGAGTCGGGCCCAGGCAAAGTGCTAGCTGGCTTAACTAGAAGAATTGAAAAAACATTAACAGCAAACGCAGTGCTAGATTCTGCCAGCGTTTCTGCAACTTTAGAGGAGATTACACATGAGTAATTTAGAAGGAAAAATCGTATTAGTTACTGGCGCATCACGCGGTATTGGTCAAGCTATTGCACTGTCTTTAGGCAATGCAGGTGCAACAGTTATTGGCACAGCAACGAGCGACAAGGGTGCTGAAGCAATCAGTGCTACTTTAAAAGATAATGGTGTATCTGGACAAGGTATGGCGCTTAATGTCACTAACAACGATCAAATTGCCGAGGTAATGAAGGATATTGTAGATACTTATGGTGCAGTTGATATCTTGATTAACAACGCCGGTATCACTCGTGATAATCTTCTCATGCGCATGAAAGAAGATGAGTGGGACGATATCATGAATACTAATCTTGCCTCAGTTTATAAAATGTCAAAAGCAGTACTACGCGGTATGATGAAAAAACGTGCAGGCCGTATTATCTCTATCGCATCCGTTGTGGGTGCAATGGGCAACGCTGGTCAAACCAACTACGCTGCTGCCAAAGCTGGCATTATGGGCTTTACTAAGTCATTAGCTCGTGAAGTTGGAGCTCGCGGTATTACAGTTAATTGTGTGGCACCAGGTTTTATCAAAACTGACATGACAGACTCACTGCCAGAAGAGCAAAAAGAGGCGCTTTCTAAACAGATTCCAATGGGTCGTTTGGGTACAGTTGAAGAAAT
>CAJVCJ010000054.1 GCA_910595855.1 Candidatus Thioglobus vulcanius
GGCTCCTTGAATGGTGGTTTAGGATTTCTAACAGATACAATCACTTACAACGATTTGGCTGGTGTGGATGCAATCAATGCTAAAAATACACGCTGGACTGCTGATAAATCAAATGTAGGTAGTTACGGTGTTCAATCAATCAAGAATAATGATGGTTTAAAAGTTAGTGTTAGTGCTCAAAAAATTTCTGATGATGCAAATGACACAACAGCCACTAACGCCAATTACTACAACGAACAACAACTACCATAAAGCTTTAAACTCGTAGGCTAGTCTTGATCTTGGCTTATTATGTTTTTTGTGAAATTACCCAGCAGTTACAAAATCATTTAAAATGCCCTATGTTTTTCATAAAACTTAAACACTTTTTAGCAGCTGGCATATTAAGCAGTATCAGTCTTAATAGTGTTGCAAACATTACTGGCAACGATGCAATCATTTTAGACTTTCCGCATCCGCAAGTTATGTCGGTATCGACAGTCACAAACACGGATGACTTTGACGTACAAGGCGAAGTAACTAGAACCTCATTCTGGGAGATTAAATCCAACAATGGAGTTGTTGTGGGTTTTTCTGGCAGTTCTCCTTATGATAATGACGAAAATGAAAATCCAAATATTCCACGATTTTTTAAACAAGAAGTCAATGCAAGGGGTGAATTAATAACAGACGAATATGACTATTTGCAAACTAGATTTGGCGCTGCAATTAGCAACCACGATAGTACCGAAAAAGGTAATAGCAATTTGTGGGGTGGTGGCAATACCCCTAATAGTACACCAACAGTTTTAACCGAATCAGGCTTAGACTCTCCTTATGGTTATTGGGGTACTATTATGCCCAATGATGCGGGTGATTTTAGCTTGTCACTATATTCTAAAGGCTCTGTCGTTGGTAGCGTGCAATCTGGCACCTATACATTGGAAGTTGTACTAAACATCTCCACTAACGAACAACTCAACCCATGAGTCTTATTTTGAACTTCATTCATAAACAACCTTTAAGTATTTATATTGGCTTATTGGGTGATGATATAAAATAACACCATGTCAATTATTAAAAAAATAATTCTTATATTCTTATCAGTACTTAGCTTTAATGCTTGGGCTTATGTTTGCCAGCCATCCGATGCATATGGCTATGACGGCTATGACAGTGACACCATGTATGATGATTATTATGTGTACAACTCTTCAATTTATCAAAAATACAATATTGTGCAAAACTCTGTTGGTGATTTTCAACAAGAATATTGGTGCCTATATACTAACCTTACAGAAAAAGAATCACATGAAAACAGTTGTACTCACTTAAGCAGCTCCACTCGCCCTGTTTGTCCAATTAATATAGGTGGCCTTTTAAATGACGGCGCAACGAATACCACCGTCTATCAAGACCCAATTGATACGCTTACCTGTGATATCGAAAGCGTTTGCTTAAACATCCCGCAAACACTTTCGGTTAGCATTGGCGAAGGCGGTTACGATGCCAATAGTAAAAACAGTTTAGGTGTTTTTCTGGTTGAAAGTAATGGCTGGGTAGATTTTGATTTTTCAGGTAGCTCGTATGATGAACTGGGTAATTTGATAAACACGCCTTATTTCCATAAAGCCGAGGTTAATGCCAAAGGAGAAGTGATACCTTCACGCTATGACACGCTTAATACTGCAATTGGTGTCAGGGTTAGTAATGCTGAATTACTCAAACAACTCACCTTAACAACACCATCGTTCAATAGCTGGAAATTGGGTTCTGACAATTACGGTGCTGAAGCAGCTCAACCGCTTGGCACACCAGAAAACTTCATAACCCCTATGACAAATACCAACAGCCCTGGATATGCTATCGGTGCGTTTTCACCTATTGGTTTGGGTGATCAGGCCGCTGAAGTATTGGTTTACACAACAGCTAGCGGCCTCTACGCTGAACAATCTGGCCAATACACGATGAATATCGTGCTTAATGTAACGGCACGTGAGAACTAACGCGACACTTTAACAGAAGCTGTAAAGTAAAAAAAATACTGATTTTAATTAAGTGTTAGCCAAAAAGACGCTTACGGAATTTTGAAGCTTATTTTTTTACTGGTACGGCCACCAACATAAGAAAATCGCGCCTCAGCTTGTATTTTTTTATTGGCATATCGATCAGATTTAGCCCATGTAGCTACGAAATAGCGCTCACCTTGAGGCAGTATCAAGCCACTACCAGATTCAAGCATTAAACGCCCTATTACTTTTTTGTTGTGGCGTAACAACACATCGCCAGTAACATTAACATGGGTTGTGCCTATATTTTTCAAAACAAAACGCAGTTTAAAAGGTTTTTCTTTTGTGTAAGGTGCTTTATTAACAGCCCCTTTAAGCACTTTAACTTTACGTTTACCAGATCTAGAAATTTCACCAATGAACAACACTGGCAATTGGCCGCCAATGGTCATAACATTCTGAATGCCTTTGGATTTACGTTTTAACTTAGGTGCGCTGGTATTAAAGACAACAGCAAAATAGCCGCCGCCAGGTTTACCTCTAGGAGTTTTTAAGGTGACATGTATTTTTTTTGATTGTTTTGCACCAACCTTAAAATTGTTTTTATCGATTGCTACAAATCGGGCCCATTGCCCCGTGTTATTAGACTTGTTAGTAATGACTGGGACACCCTTCTTATCAAGGTTAAAATCCATTATTTGAATATCAGCCTTGAGAGAGTTATCACCTTGATTAATAAAGGTTAAATCAAATGCTTTAATTCCGCCTTGAACAGTCTCATACTTAATAATACTTGGTGACACACTAAAACTCATCATTCCCGCATAAGCAGTCATTGGCAGAAGCAAGATCAGCAATAACATTCTCATGGTAGTGTATTACTCACAAACTTAAAATTAGCCAAATATTGCCCAGGCTTTTGAGTTGGGTTGGTTTTTATAACAAACAGTAATACATGCTTTTTTAACAAGCCACGATCTTCAGGATCAAGTATAGCAAGATCTTTTTTAGCAGTAACAAGCGCGTTGCCATTGTGTGATATATAAATGGAATCAGTTGCAATGGTATCTATTTTGTTAGTAGATATAAGATTATTAACACGCAAAGAAACGATACGGCTAACATCGTTTGTTTGTAGTTCTACATATAAGCCGTAAGGCAATAAGACCCAGCCAGGCTTTAGTTTAATCTTGTTTTTCATTTGCTGATAGTGCAAATCATCAACTTCTATTCTGTGCCATTGCATTTGCATACTAGCATGAATATCAGCCTGCACTTGCATGTCAACACTCTTAGTACCGCTTGCGTTAGTCAGTGCAGGTAGTACACACAATAGCCATACGAAAATTTTAAAATTTATTGGCATTTTATTCAAGGGTTATTAAGAAAAGCAATGGTAACCTTGCCTTTATATATGCCAGGTGTATCCTGCCAAGTAGTTGTCAAACGAAAGCTTAGCTTAACCGGCTCAGGCTCTTGATCGATTACACCTTGCAAAAATAAAACATTATTCTTAAGCGGTAGAAATTGCTTCGAATCATTAATAGCAAAAGACAAGCGCTCAGCCGGTAAGTCAGCAACTCCAAAATCATTATGCACTAGACTCGATGCTTGGGCGAAAGCACTCCAGGTTGATTGATTAGAGTCAACAGTTAATGTCACTACATCGGTTGAGATGTAAGCGCCAGGAGTTCCTAACACACTAAAGGAAAGCTCATTAGTGGATACCGACACCGTCGTATATGGAGCAACGACTGCATTTACATTAAGTGAAGCCACTTCTTGCATGTCGGTATCAATAGCTGAGTGAGTGTTGCTAATTATTGAAATAAATAGCAATACTAATAAAGTTTTAATTTTTTTGATATTCATACAGCTATCCGATTACTTGTTAGCCACAAAAAATTTAATTCTTCCGAGATAATTTCCAGCCTTATCTAAACGCTTAGAGTTCACCATAAATTCCAATGTCGCAATGTCGCTCGGTGGCGTAGCCTGGCCAGAAAGTATTTCAGCTGGTCTAGCCAATGACACCCAAGGCTTAGGATTTAAACTGTCTTTAATTCGAACATAGACTCTATCATTTGCAACTTGCCTATCAGTTGAATTGTTAAGATTTTCAGCCGAAATATACAAACTCCAACGAGGCTTGTTACTTGCAAACGACAGTGCAACTTCCCGAATAACAGGCGTATTAAAGCTTGAAGTGGCAATGCTAAATTGTGCTGGATTCAAAGAAAGAGAGGTTTTTGGACTGACAATAACCTGAATTGGCACTTCTGGCAAAGGCTCTAACTTATAAGAGTTAATCCGTTCATTGGCGTTAATGTTAGCCGTTAACAAGCCAGAATACACACCGGGAACATCGTACCAGGTTGGCTTAAACTCAAACATAGTTGTTACTGAATTAGATTTTTCTTTGCCAGATAGAATAGCCCTATACCGATCCAATGAAGAAAAGCCGTTTGTATAATAGTTTTTTAACTTTAATTTAGACTTATCAACATCAGACCCATTTACCCTGAATGACGACAGTTGATAATATACTGGCGTTGTCTCACTGGCATCAGGTAAAAATGAAACCAAACCCTGGGATACATTATCAGGATAAGTAGTAAGATTCAAGCCGGTTACTGGAAAAACCACAACCTTAGAAAAAACCTGACTAGAAAATAATACTAGCCAAGTGCATAATAATCTAAAAATCTTAGAAGTCATCCTCTTGAGCAGCCTCATCATCTCCACCTTCATCTCCACCTTCGTCACCTGCAGCTGCATTACCACCCTTAAGCTCCTCTAGTATTTTTTGGTTTTTTTCTGAGATAGCACTTGCATTTTCAGCCATTTCTCTAGCCAATCGTGCAGTGTCGAGTGTTTCGCTCAAACCCTGGATAATCGCTTGATTCATACCATCTAAACGACCTGAAATAATCGAAAGTTGCCTTAGGTATTGTGCGCTTAATTTAGACTCTTTTTGTAAGACAACTTTTTCAGCTGTATTTTTTTGAGCCAATTCATTGGTACAGCCAGATAATCCGATGATCATCATTAGGCCAATTATTATTTTATTATTCATTATAGAAATGTCTCCACTTTTTTAACATCTGCATGCTCTTGCAACAGGGTTGGGGTTATAAATATGACTAACTCTCTAGCCTCTCTGGATTGTTTGCTTACACCTAGTAAATCAGTCTTCATACCGGGGAAATTTTTTGCACTATCACCATGCTGTATATCTAGCAAGCCACCAATAATTAATGTTTCTTGATCTCTAAGCGACACATTTGTGCTAATTCTTCGTTGAGTCTTAACCGGGAGTCTGTCACCCGTTGTTTGTCTTTCACCTGTAAAGGCAACGGTTGACACCTCAACCTGTTGAAGGTCAAGGTTTATTTCTCCGTTCAAAGAAATACGTGGCACGATTCTCATTACCACGCCTGAGTTGTAACTCTTTGTGGTTACTTGTGTAAACCCTTCTGGTCCTGAAACAATTGGAATAATCTGCTCTGTGGTAATATCAATATTTGCCATTTTTCCATCTGACGCAACAACACTAGGCGTTGCCCAAACGCGTGCTTCACCGGTATCTTCCATGGCATTAAATACACCCGTAAAATAACTTAATGCAGTTTGGCCGGCAAGAAGTG
>CAJVCJ010000055.1 GCA_910595855.1 Candidatus Thioglobus vulcanius
CCGGTGCACGCTATCGCTCAGGCTTTAATATGGGTGAGGCAGTTATCACTCCTTATTTAAAAAGCCATCAAGTAGATAGTATTGATTTAGTGGTACTCTCACATGGTGACAATGATCATATAGGTGGCTTAAATGGCTTGTCAAAGATGGTACCAATTAATGAAATTGTAAGCTCGGTGCCTGAGAATATTTCATCCATTGCTAGTCGTTGTCAAGATAAGGCATCTTGGAATTGGGATGGGGTTGTTTTTACAATGTTAAACATATCGCACAATTTCAGTGGTAACAATGGTTCTTGCGTGCTTAAAATTTCCACCCCAAATCACTCGATAATATTAACAGGCGACATAGAAAAAAAGGCTGAAAAACACCTGGTTAACACTTGGGGTAACCAATTAAAAGCGGATGTTTTAATTAGCCCTCATCATGGCAGTAAAACTTCATCTAGTGAGTTATTTTTAACGACTGTATCGCCTAGATTTGTCGTCGTATCAAGTGGTTACAAAAATCGATTTAACCACCCTGCTAACGCCATATTAGATCGATATAAAGCACATGGGATAGCCATATTAAATACAAATTGTTCTGGTCAAATAGAGGTTAAGTTAAATAACGAAATAACCATTAGTCATTACCGACAAGAAGAAAAACGATATTATTGGCGCCAGTGTGAATAAGTATGGGTAACTTAGTTAATGGTAATGAATCTTGCTAGACTGGGATTTTGTCAATGTATTAATCGCTTCAACCAATTCCTGATCAGGATTAACTCTCAGATCTTTACTCAACGGAATGCTGCCTTTTAAGCGTTTCGTGTGATATGAAATTTTTACCGGGCATGTGCCTTTATGCGCTTGTAGTAGATCGCCTATTTTTGGAAAAATAGATTGCTGCTGTGCATCCAATCTAATTTCAAAGCCTTTGGCGTAATTCATTTTAACGTCATTGATATTTTCAATTTTATCAACAATAACTTGCCAACCATCACGGTAATCATCTCGCTGAATCTTGCCTGAAATAATCACCACATCATCAACGATAAGCTTATCACTGACCGCACCAAGCACCTTAGTAAATACCACTGCGTTTAATGACATTTGTCCATCTTCAATATTAATAATCGCTATTTGCCCGCCTTTACGCGTAGGCATATAACGCAACTCTGAGATCAGCGCCAACACCCGTACGTCTTTATTATTTCTAAACTTAATTTGGGAAGGTAGTGTTGCGCTAATGTGTTTGGCATCAGCTTTGTATTCATCCGTTGGATGATCATAAAAATAATAACCCATGACTAACTTTTCAAATTGTAATCGATGCCTAAAAGATAGCTCTGGGGCATTAATATAATGCACTTCGTATTCTGAATACTCTTCTACAGCGGCAAACAATCCACTCTGCCCACTAGAATGGTCATTTTGGCGCTGTTCTGCTTGTTTAACAGCTACAGGATAGGTTTTGATTAAACTCGCTCTATCGACACCAAATACATCAAATGCGCCACTATAGACCAACGCCTCCATTGCACGCCTATTTAAATAGCGTTTTTGAATTCTAAAGCAAAAATCAAATAAATCTTTAAACACACCATTGGCGTCACGCTCAATCATTAATCGCTCAACCAAGGCCTCACCCACACCCTTAATGGCGCCAAGTCCATAAACTACAGTTTGATCATCAGCAATGCTAAATTGATAATCAGACAAACAAACATTAGGACCATTAACTGTTAACCCCATCTGACGAATCTCACCAACTGTAAACGACACTCGGTCGGTATCATCCATCATGCCAGAAAGTACTGCCGCCATGAAGGGTGCTGGGTAATGAGACTTTAACCAAGCGGTATGGTAAGACACATAAGCATAGGCAACCGAATGTGATTTATTAAATCCATAGCCTGAAAACTTATCAATCAGATCAAAAATTTCATTAGCCTTCTTTTCGTCAATATCTTTTTTTGCAGCACCTTCCACAAAAACACTACGTTGGCGATCCATCTCCTCAGCTTTCTTTTTACCCATGGCTCGACGCAACAAGTCAGCACCACCCAAGGAGTAACCAGCCATAACCTGGGCTGATTTCATCACTTGCTCTTGATATAAAAATACACCATTTGTTGGTTCAAGAATTTCTTTTAGCATTGGATGTGGGTATTTAACCTGGGCACCATGCTTTACATCAATATAGTCATCTACCATGCCGGCATCTAGCGGGCCTGGGCGATATAAGGCTAACATAGCCACAATATCTTCAAAATTATCAGCTTGTAGTTTTTTTAGATAACTACGCATGCCATCCGACTCTAACTGGAAAATGCCTGTTGTATCGCAACGTTGGAGCAGCTCATAAACTTTTTCGTCATCTAGCGGTAAAGCATCTAAATCAATCTTAGTGTCGCTCAAGCCTTTGGCTTCAATCATCTGGATGGCTTTATGAATAACCGTTAAGTTTGATAGTCCCAAAAAGTCAAACTTAACCAAGCCAACTGCTTCAACATCGTCTTTATCAAATTGTGAAACAACACCATCATCCTCACCAGCGCCTTTATAAACTGGGCAAAAATCACTAATCTTACTAGGTGCAATTACAACGCCACCTGCATGCGTACCAACATTACGCACAACACCTTCAAGCTTTTTAGATAAATTAATTAAATCTGTTACTGCCTCTTCAGAAGCGTAGCGTGCCAAGAGATCATCTGAACCACCCTCAGAATCAGGCATTAACGCCTTAGAAAGCGTCATTTTCAAATCATTTGGAATAAGCTTGGAAAGCTTGTCACTAAAACCATAAGGATGGCCCAATACACGACCAACATCTCTAACTACACCTTTGGCAGCCATGGTGCCGTAAGTAATGATTTGCGAAACTTTTTCACGGCCGTATTTTTTGGCCACATAGTCAATGACTTCATCACGTCGATCGGTACAAAAGTCAATATCAAAGTCAGGCATTGACACGCGCTCAGGATTTAAAAATCGCTCAAATAGCAACTCATGTTTAATGGGATCTACATTGGTAATACCTAACACATAAGCCACTAATGAACCGGCACCGGAGCCACGACCCGGGCCAACAGGAATGTCATTTTCACGAGACCAGCGAATAAAGTCAGCAACAATTAAAAAATAGCCCGGGAAATCCATCTGAATAATCACATCAAGTTCAAACTTCAATCGGGCATCATAGTCATTGCGATCCACATCAATATCTTTCAAACGTAAATCTAACCCTTGCTCAGACTCTAAAGTAAAAAATTCAGAAATACTCAAACCATCTGGAATTGGAAAATCTGGTAAGTAATTTTTCTTATGCAGTTCAAAATGAAGATTACACCTGTGAGCAATTTGCTCGGTATTAAATAAAATTTCAGGTAAATCTGAAAACAATTCATGCATCTGCTCAGCTGACTTCAAATACTGTTGATCAGAAAAATGATGAGTACGCCTTGAATCATCCAGCAAACCACCCTGTGAAATACAAATTCGGGCCTCATGCGCATCATAATCAGACTGACTAATAAATTGAACATCGTTAGTTGCAACAACAGCAATATCCAATTCTAAGGCTAAATTAATACACAAATGCAAATGGCGCTCATCATGCTCTCTTGAGGTTCGCTGCACACTTAAATAATAGCGATCGGAAAAAACCTCTTGCCAAAATTGTGCTTTTTTTCTAGCTTCAGGAAGCTGATTTGATAAAAGGTTTTTTGCCACATCACTATAAACAGGGGTAGATATTAGCAACAAACCCTCTTGATGTTCAACCAACTGAACTTCACTTATACTAACGCCTTCGGTCGACTGACCCTGCATATAAGAAAGCGAAATCAGTTCAGAAAGATTTAGATAGCCTTGATGATTCTGACACAACAACAAAACAGAATAGAATTCGTTTTCTTCATCTCTGATATTAATTCGAGCGCCGAAGATGGGCTTAATATTTGCGGCAGTGGCTTTTTGGTAAAATTTAACTGCAGCATATAAATTGGATTCATCAGTCAATGCGATACTATTCATACCCAGCTCAACCGCTCTATCAATCAATTTAGGAATACGCACCAGTGAATTAACTACTGAAAATTCACTCTGGCAATGTAGATGGCAAAAGCCCAACTCAGACATATAAATTAAATAAAATCACTAACTATAAAAAATTAATTATCCATCAATTTTATTTTGATATTGATTTATTTCAGACAAAAAAATACCCCAATTAAGGGGTATTTTTTTTAGCAAATCAAATCTTTCCTAGAAAAGAGGACCTGCAGTCGCAGCCAAAGGAGTTTGCGCCGTAGCGTTCACTGTTTGAGTGTGAGCTTTGTTAGCTAAAGCTAATGCAGCAGCAGTTTTGCCTGATGCTTGTAACTTTTTAGCTTCTTTAATCATCTTACCTGTATCACGCCATGCCATGTTTACTGCTAAATTAGCTTTGTAGCCAGTTTCAGCAGCAGCAATAGCCGACTTGAATGGGTCAGACGAGCCTTTGTTCCAATTATGCGAACCGCCTAGAAAATCAGCTTGCGCTGTTAAAGCGAATACGGATAAAACTGTAATTAATACTTTTTTCATCTTCATTCTCCTTATTTTCTGTAACGTGCGTCAGTAATCTCAAGGCCGTTGCTCATCGCTTGATGGAAGAACTCCATGTTACGGTAAGTTTCAGTTTGAGCCTTTAATGGCTTAGCACGCATATTCTTGTAACAACCACCATAACGACGATGAAGTGTTCCCAGTCCAGCCCACTTCGCACGATACATTGGAACGTGTGTAGTATGACCTAACGCTGGTGATAAGATATCAGCACGAGCTTTTTTACCAGCACTGTATACATGACAATCAGCACATGACATATTAAACTGACCACGCTTAGCGTAGAAAGTTGCCTTACCTTTAGCATATGCAGCCTTTGCACCAGAAGATTCAACGATTACATTGATTTTCTCGCCAGCAGCTTGATCAGAAATCCAAGCGCTAATACGGGCAATCTTACCTTTACTAGAGCCTAGCTTCTTGCCAGTTTGTTGGTTGTAACACTTCTTGATAGTACCTTCAAGTGTTACCACTTGCTGTGAAGCTTCATCAAAGTATGGGTGCTTTAAACGAGCTGCCGCAGGATCTGCAAGTGATGCACACTTGTTAAGACCAAACTTCAAGAACTCTTCAGCACCTTTTTCTAATGCTTCTTCATAAGGTGGAATACCATCTAAAATCTCTTCAAATTGTTCTCTTGAGCCTTCATCAACTGCGTAAACGCCGTTAGTGAAATCTGCAAATTCAACATTTGGAAGAATAGATTTAAAGTGGCCAACAAAGGCTTTACGATCAGATTCCATGTCTGCAATTGCAGATGTGGCTCCAACCATTAAACCCAAACTGACTACTGCAGTTATTAGTTTTTTCATTAATCTCTCCTCAAATAGCAATATTGATTACTTAGACTTTGCAGTCGCAGAACCAGTCTTGCCTTTATTGTCTTTGTACTTAAGCTCGATAGTGTCGCCTTTAGCGCCAGCTACGTTGAACTTAAAGTATGGGTTTTTCGAAATAGAACTACCAATGTCTGCATCAACAACAACGTTACCGTTGTGAGATACAACCATGTGTACGATATGGTTTGCAGGTACAACTTTACCTTTTTTCTTGCGTAAACCAGTCTCCATAGGGTGCTTAATAAGCGCCTTAATTCCGATAACACCTTTTCTAGCCTTTGGCTTTAATTTAATTTTTCCCATTGTATTCTCCTAATTAATATGATTCGTTACCGAATTAACCGCCACAGCCGCCAATCGTTACTTTAACTTCTTGTGAAACTTTAGTTGTTGCACCACCGGCAGTTACTAAAGCATCTACTGGAGAAGTTTTACCCATCTTGATACGAGTAGAAACATAACCTACTGAAGCACCTGATAAGTTAAATGAAGCCGCTAATGGTGTTGAGTTGTTCGTAACAAAGAACGAAATGTTAGTCACACCTTCCATTTTTGAAGCGTCTACTGTCATTGGTACTACTGCACCATTTTCAGCAATCTTAGGCGCCTTAAACTTAAATGAACCTTTACCTGCACCAGCAGATGAAGCACCCGCTGCATCAGACTTAGCTTTAAAGTCTGCAGAGTTTGCAAACACCATAGTTGGTGTTAGTAAGCCTGCGCCTACAGCTGTTGCAACCGCAGAACCTGCCATTGCACTTTTTAGAAATAATCTTCTTTTCATCTTATTCTCCGATCTATAGTGTATGAATGTAGTCAGTGATTTTATCAATCTGACCTTCAGTTAATGCCTTATGCTTACCGAATGGAGGCATCATTGAATTTGGATTTTTAGCCGTTGCATCCCAAATTTGGGCTCTTAACGCATCACGAGTGAATCTTGCTTTCATTGCCACTAAAGGTGGTGCAATATTACCAGGCTGACCGCCGCCAACAATCATATGACATGCAAGGCAGTTACCTAGTTTTCTATCAAAGGCAAGATCTTTGCCGGACATCTCTTTAGCACCTACTTCAAGCGGCATTACGAATAATACTGCTAAAGTGGCTACTGCTGAGATAGAAGAAATAGTTTTCTTCATGTTTCTCTCCTCTTGTAATTTAAAATATAGATCAATCAATCATTTGATCGATCAATTTTATATTTTATACAGATTTGTAGTAAAAATATCACTATCACTACTACATAATGTACTTATACAAAAGGGTTTAAAATAAACTGTTATATTTATACAACAAAGTGAACTATAAATAATGACATTAATTACAAGATCATAAAAAAAATAATTTAAGATTAATTTGTGTAATTAAACTTGTTCGGCAGCAGCAATTAACGCTCTGGCTTTATGCATGGTTTCATCCCATTCAGATTGTGCAACAGAATCATGAACAATGCCTGCACCTGCCTGCACGTAAAGAATTTCATCTTTAACAACTGCCGTTCGGATGGCGATCGCCATGTCCATTCCACCATGCCAAGATAAATAACCAATCGCACCTGAATAAATATTACGCTTCAGTGGCTCTACTTCATTGATAATTTCCATTGCGCGCACTTTGGGTGCGCCACTTAATGTTCCTGCAGGAAAGGTTGCCTTAAGCACATCCATAGCACTCACTTCATCTTTCAGATCACATTCAACATTTGAAACAATATGCATCACATGAGAGTAGCGTTCAACAAACATCTTGTCGGTTAACTTAACACTACCCGTTTTGGCAATGCGGCCTAAATCATTACGACCTAAATCAATCAGCATTAAATGCTCTGCTATTTCTTTTTTATCTGCCAGCAATTCTTTTTCAAGTGCTAGATCTTCAACTATATCTTTACCTCGCATGCGAGTACCAGCGATAGGTCTAACGGTGGCTCGTCTATCTGCATCTACACGTGTTAGAATTTCTGGAGATGAGCCAATAATATTAACATCACCTAAATTGAGATAGTACATATAAGGGGATGGATTAAGCCTTCTGAGTTGACGGTACAATTCAATTGATGGCGCCGTATAGGGTGCACTAAGACGCTGTGAAGGAACAACTTGCATCACATCACCAGCAACAATATATTGCTGAATATGCTTAACTACATCTTTATAATTCTGCTCGCCAAAGCTAGAGATAAAATCATTTGCTGTTAAATTATCAGACTGATAAGACTGCTTAACAAGTGGCTTGTCAATTTGCAGTTCAATTTCATCAAGACGCTCAATGGCTTGCTCATAAGTATGTGTATCAGGATTAATGTGTGTTAATAAAAATGCCTTATTAGCGAGATTATCAAACACCACCAAATCATTCGATACCATTAACAAAATATCGGCAATATTCAGCTCATCTTTCAGATTGATATCTTTAAGTTTTGGTTCAATATAACGAACAATCTCATAGCCAAAATAACCAACTAAACCCCCATTAAACTCCGGTAAATCATTGATTTCTGGAACTTTAAAATTCTGCTGGTATTGTTCAATCCAAGCCAATGGATCTGATACGGTTAAACGATCAAGCACAACTGAATCCTTCTCAATTTGAACTTCATAACCAAAAACCTTGATAACCGTTTGAGCGTGAAGCCCAATCATAGAGTAGCGACCCCATTTTTCACCGCCTTGAACCGATTCAAATAAATAACTATAACTGTCATTTGCAAGCTTAAGATACAAGCCTAACGCAGTATCTGTATCAAGAATTACTTCTCTGAAGACGGGGATATGATTGTAGCCTTGATCAACATAGGCATTAAAACTTGTTTTGTTCATAAGTGCATTTTAACGGATTTTAGACATAAAAAAACCGCATCATTAATTGATGCGGTTTTAGCATTGTGAGTTTGCTCCGGATTACTCCTGAACTTCCTCAGCATCACTTAACTCAGCTGCCAATGCAAGTTCTGCATCTGCGGCTTGCATGGTTTCAGTAGCACGCTTTTCGCGCTTCTGTTGATGATACTTAAAGCCTGTTCCTGCTGGAATCAAACGACCAACAATCACGTTTTCTTTCAAGCCTTGTAATGTATCTACACGACCAGTGGTTGACGCCTCAGTTAATACTCGAGTTGTCTCCTGGAAAGAAGCGGCAGAAATAAATGATTCAGTTGCTAATGATGCTTTAGTAATACCCATTAGTAAGCGCTGGTAAGTTACTACACTCTTACCTTGGGCAGCAAGCTGCTTATTCGCTTCGATTACTCTCACGTATTCAGCTGTTTCACCATTAACAAAACTAGAATCGCCAGCATCAAGCACTTCAACCTTACGAAGCATTTGCTTAACAATAACTTCAATGTGCTTATCTGAAATGTTTACACCTTGTAAGCGATAAACATCTTGAACTTCTTTAACCACATAGTTTGCTAATCTTTCAACACCTAATAAACGCAAGATATCGTGCGGATTAGATGGTCCATCCGAAATTACATCACCCTTCTCAACAGTTTCACCGTCGAAAACGTTAATTTGACGCCATTTATGGATCATCATTTCAGTCGCTTCACCGTCAGCCGAAGTAATAATCAAACGATCTTTACTCTTAGTTGGATTACCAAAGCTAATCACACCCGCTTCTTCTGCAAGAATTGAATGATCTTTTGCTTTACGAGCTTCGAATAAATCTGCAACACGTGGCAAACCACCAGTGATATCACTTGTCTTAGATTGATCTTTAGGAATCTTAGCAAGCACTTCACCTGCTGAAATCACTTGATTATCTTCTAAATTAATCTTAACCATTGACGGTAAATAATGCGTTGACAATACTGTCTCAGAATCACTTTCATCAACCATCCTAATCATTGGCTTTAAGCCTTTCGCTGCAGCAGATCTCTCTGCTTCGTCGATCATCTCGAAGAATGTTAAACCTGTTAATGGATCTGTATTTCTGTTAACCGTAATACCTTCTTCAAAATCAACAAAGATAACTCGACCAGCTTGCTCTGTAATAATTGGATGCGTATGCGGATCCCAATCTGCAATTTTTTGTTTTGCTGTAACCGCGCCACCTTCTTGAACGTGGACAATTGCACCATACGGAATCTTATAACGTTCTACATCTTGACCCTTAGTGTTTCGAATTGTAACCACTGCCGATCTAGAAATAACAACCAAATCGTTATTGATGTTATTAATTGATTTAATATTCTCAAAATGTGCTGTGCCATCAACGTTAACGTTGATACTACTAACAGCTGTTGAAGCTGACGCTGCACCACCAATGTGGAAAGTACGCATGGTTAACTGTGTACCCGGCTCACCAATCGATTGTGCTGCAATTACACCAACTGCCTCACCGACACCAATCTTGTGTCCACGAGCCATATCATTACCATAACAACTTGCACAAACACCATAGCGTGTATCGCATGTAATCGTAGAGCGTACTTTGATTGATTCAACACCCAACTCATTAATCTTATCCGAATTACCTAACGTGATTAAATGACCTTTTGGCACAAATATATCATAAGTATCTGGAATCAACACATCCTCTGCAACCACTCGACCTAATACTGCAGCACCCAAAGTTTGCACAATATTACCACCATCAATAACAGCTTTCATCATCATGCCGTTATCAGTACCACAATCCTCTTCAGTGACCACCAAATCTTGGCCAACATCAACTAAACGACGAGTCAAGTAACCCGAGTTAGCAGTTTTAAGGGCTGTATCAGCTAGACCTTTACGAGCACCATGAGTAGAAATAAAGTATTGCATGTTATTCAAACCTTCGCGGAAGTTTGACGTAATTGGTGTTTCAATAATTGAACCATCTGGCTTGGCCATCAAACCACGCATACCTGCAAGCTGTCTCATTTGCGCTGGTGAACCACGAGCACCTGAATCAGCCATCATGTAAACAGAGTTAAATGAAGCTAATTTTTCAGTTTTACCATCTTTGGTTTCAAAATCTTCAAAACCAATTTCATCCATCATAGCTTTCGCTACTTTTTCTGATGTTCGAGACCAAATATCGATCACTTTATTGTAGCGCTCGCCATCTGTTACAACACCTTTAGAAAACTGCTCTTGAATATCTTTAACTTGAGATTCAGCTTCATCAATCATGCCAGCTTTCGAATCTGGAATGGTCATGTCATTGGCACAAAAAGAAATACCTGATTTAGTTGAGTATTGGAAGCCCAAGTACATCATCTGATCTGCAAACATAACTGTTTCTTTTAATTCTTGTGTACGGTAACAAACGTGAATTAAATTAGAGACAACCTTTTTAGAAATAGCCTCATTGATTAAATCAAATGATAAGCCATTAGGCAAAATTCTTGAGAAAATTGCTCGGCCAACTGTTGTGTCAACAATGCGCTTAGAACTAGGCTCGAATTTACCTGCTTCGTTTTTAGCGTAATCTTGAATACGTAATTTGATATTTGCATGTAAGGTTACATGGCCAGCTTCATAAGCATTCAATGCTTCTGAAGGTGATGTAAACACCATTCCTTCACCTTTTTGATTGATCTTATCACGAGTCATGTAGTACAAGCCCAAGATCACATCTTGAGATGGGACAATGATCGGATCACCACTTGCAAGGTGCAATACGTTATTAGACGCAAGCATTAATGTTCTTGCTTCTAGTTGCGCCTCTTCGGATAACGGAACGTGTACCGCCATTTGGTCACCATCGAAGTCAGCGTTAAATGCGCCACAAACTAGTGGGTGCAATTGAATAGCTTTACCTTCAATTAGTAATGGCTCAAACGCCTGAATACCTAAACGGTGAAGTGTTGGCGCACGGTTCAATAAAACTGGGTGTTGATGCACAACTTTCTCTAATACATCCCAAACTTCAGGCAACTCAGATTCAACCATTTTTTTCGCTGCTTTGATAGTGGAAGCTAAACCTTTAGATATAAGACGATTGTAGATAAATGGCTTAAATAATTCTAACGCCATTTTCTTCGGCAAACCACACTGATGCAACTTAAGGTATGGACCACAAACAATTACAGAACGACCTGAATAGTCAACACGCTTACCAAGCAAGTTTTGACGGAAACGACCTTGCTTACCTTTGATCATATCAGAGATAGATTTCAATGGACGACGGTTATTACCCATCACAGCACGACCACGACGACCATTGTCAATTAATGAGTCAACTGCTTCTTGCAGCATACGCTTTTCATTACGTACGATAATCTCTGGTGCATCAAGCTCTAATAAACGTGCTAAACGGTTATTACGGTTAATAACACGACGATATAGATCATTAAGATCAGAAGTCGCAAATCGACCACCATCTAGCGGCACTAATGGACGTAAATCTGGTGGAAGAATTGGCAATACTTTTAATATCATCCACTCAGGTTTGTTGCCAGATTTAATCAATGAATCGATTAATTTAAGACGTTTATTGTATTTCTTAAGTTTCGTTTGCGATTTTGTGTTTAAGCTATCTTCACGCAAGTTTGCCGCTTCTTTTTCAAGCTGCATCTCTGCTAAAACATCTTGGATTGCTTCTGCACCCATTTTAGCTTCAAACTCATCGTCACCATATTCATCAAGCGCATCAAAGTACATTTCTTCAGTTAATAACTGTTTATGCACTAATGGCGTTGAACCTGGATCAGTAACCAAAAATGCTTCAAAGTATAAAACACGCTCAATGTCTTTAAGGGTCATGTCCATCAACAAACCTAGTCGTGATGGTAATGATTTTAAGTACCAAATATGTGCAACAGGCGCTGCCAACTCAATGTGACCCATACGCTCACGTCGAACTTTTGAAAAGGTAACCTCAACACCACACTTTTCACAAACTACGTTGCGAAACTTCATGCGCTTATATTTACCACATAAACACTCAAAGTCTTTCATTGGACCAAATACTTTCGCACAGAACAACCCTTCTCTTTCAGGCTTAAATGTACGGTAGTTAATTGTTTCTGGCTTCTTTACTTCACCATATGACCATGAACGTATCTTTTCAGGAGACGCTAAACCAACTCTAATTGCATCAAAATCTTGCTCTTTATTTTCTTGTTTTAATATAGCTAATAAATCTTTCACTGTATTCTCCTAATTAGTGTTGCTCAAGTTCAACGTCGATACCTAATGATCTAATCTCTTTGATTAGTACATTAAACGACTCTGGCATGACAGACTCTGTCAAATTCTTACCATCAACAATACTCTTGTACATCTTCGCACGACCAGCAACATCATCAGACTTAACTGTTAACATTTCACGTAATGTGTGTGCAGCACCATAAGCTTCTAATGCCCATACTTCCATTTCACCAAATCTCTGACCACCAAATTGTGCTTTACCACTCAATGGTTGTTGTGTTACTAGTGAGTAAGGACCTGTAGAACGTGCATGCATCTTGTCATCAACTAAGTGATTCAATTTCAACATGTGCATGTAACCAACGGTAATTTTACGATCAAATGCTTCACCTGTTCGACCATCGTATAATTGCTCTTGGCCAGACTCTGGTAAATCAGCAAGCTTTAGTAATGACTTGATATCTGCTTCCTTGATACCATCAAATACTGGTGTTGCCATTGGCACACCGCCTCGTAGATTCTTCGCCAACTCAATAATCTCTTCGTCAGTAAATAAAGCTAAGTCTTCTTGCTTACCGTATGTGTTATATATTTTATCCAAGAATTCTCTAATTTCAGCAACCATTTCAGTTCGCTTTTCATCAAGCATCGCAGCAATCTTAAAGCCTAAGCCTTTTGCTGCATAACCTAAATGAACTTCAAGAACTTGACCAACATTCATTCGAGAAGGTACGCCTAGTGGATTAAGTACAACATCTACTGTTGATCCATCTTCAAGGTATGGCATATCTTCAATTGGAGAAACGCGTGAGATAACACCTTTGTTACCATGACGTCCTGCCATCTTATCACCCACTTGAAGTGTCTTGCGTGTTGCGACATAAACTTTAACCATCTTCATAACGCCTGGTGGTAATTCTGCACCTTCGTTAATCTTAGCCTTTTCTTCTTCAAGGAATTTATCAAATTCTACTTGCTTAGCTTTTGCCTGTTTTACTAATGACGCCACTTCTTTATTAATAGCTGAATCTTCAACTTTAATTTTAGCGATGTCTTTATTTTCAAGCTTTTTCATCAATTTAGCATTAAGTTTTTCACCTGCTTTGATGTCAGCTACAGCTTTTGTAATTACATTGCCAGATAATTTCAAGCGAATACGACGGTAAATATCACCATCAATAATGCCGAACTCATCGTCAATATCTTTCTTAACTTTTTCTAATCGATCTGCGTCAATACTTAATGCTCTTGAGTCTTTCTCTACACGATCACGCGTAAAGACCTGAACATCAATAACCACACCTGATTTAGACGCACCAATTCTTAATGATGAGTCTTTAACGTTGTTAGCTTTCTCACCAAAGATTGCGCGTAATAGTTTTTCTTCGGGAGATAATACGGTTTCACTCTTAGGTGTTACCTTACCAACAAGAATGTCGCCACCTTTAACTCGAGCACCAACATAAACAACACCAACTTCGTCAAGCTTAGCAAGTGCAGATTCACTAACATTTGGAATATCAGCCGTAATTTCCTCTGGACCTAGTTTAGTGTCACGAGAATAAGCAGTTAATTCTTCAATATGAATAGTTGTATAACGATCATCTTTGATTACTTTTTCTGAGATTAGAATAGAGTCCTCAAAGTTATAACCATTCCAAGGCATAAAGGCAATCTTCATGTTTTGACCTAAAGCTAATTCACCTAGGTCTGTTGATGGACCATCAGCCAGAACGTCATTTTCAGCAACCTTGTCACCGACAACTACCAATGGCTTTTGGTTAATACAAGTATTTTGGTTAGAACGTGCGTACTTAGTTAGGTTGTAAATATCAACACCTAGCTCGCCTGCTTTAGCCTGCTTAGAATCAACACGAATTACGATACGTGAAGCATCAACCGCCTCAACAACACCTGCGTGCTTTGCAGTAACACAAACACGAGAATCCGTTGCAACTACTCGCTCAATACCTGTTCCAACTAATGGCTTTTCAGCACGAAGTGTTGGTACCGCTTGTCGCTGCATGTTTGAACCCATCAATGCACGGTTGGCATCGTCATGTTCAAGGAATGGAATAAGTGACGCTGCAACTGAAGAGATCTGCTTAGAGTCAATATCAATTAGTGTCACTTCACTAGAATCAACCAATACAAATTCATTCTTATGACGACATGAAATCAGGTCCTCTTGTAAAAGACCTTTGTCATTAACAGCTGCATTTGCTTGTGCAATTGTATGAGCAATTTCATCAATAGCAGAAACATAAATAATTTCATCTGTTACCTTTCCTTTCTTAACAACTTGATAAGGCGTCTCTAAAAAACCATATTCATTAGTTTTAGCATAAACAGCCAAAGTGTTAATTAGACCAATATTTGGACCTTCTGGTGTTTCAATAGGACACAAACGACCATAATGTGATGGATGCACGTCTCTAACTTCGAAACCTGCACGTTCACGTGTCAAACCACCGGGACCTAATGCAGAAATACGACGTTTATGTGTTACACCAGATAAAGGATTTACCTGATCCATAAACTGTGACAATTGCGAAGAGCCAAAGAATTCTCTAACAGAGGCAGATACAGGTTTAGAGTTGATTAAATCTTGTGGTGTTAATTCATCAGTTTCAGCAAGGTTCAGACCCTCTTTAACTGATTTCTCAACACGCACTAAACCAATTCTAAACTGGTTCTCAATCATTTCACCAATCGCTCTCACACGACGGTTAGCTAGTGTATCAACATCATCAACGGTATCGTTACCATCTTTAATGTTAATTAATAGTTTGATAACACTTAAGATATCATCATTCGTTAGCACATGCTCGCCAGTTTCAGACTCAATGCCCAAACGACGATTTAGCTTCATACGACCAACTTTAGATAAGTCGTAACGTTCATTTTTAAAGAATAAGTTATTAAATAATAAATTAACTGCATCTTCAGTAGCTGGTTCACCTGGACGCATTACATGATAGATACTCATGCGTGCCTGAATTTCAGTTTCAGTATCATCTAGTCGTAATGTATCTGAGATATATGCACCAGTTTCAGACTCGTTAATGTAAAGAACATCAAACTTTTTGATTTTATTTTCAATCAACACTTCTAAAACTTCTTCAGAGATAGCAGTATTAGTAGCAACTAAAATTTCACCAGTCTCAGTATCAATAATATCTGACGCAATAACCTTATCAACTAATGACTCAAGCGGTGCAGAAATTACTTTAATGCCGGCAGCATCAAGTAATTTAATATGCTTAGCAGTAATACGTCGATTCTTCTCAACAATAATATCTTTGCCAGCAAGGATATCAAACTCAGCAATTGTGCCACGTAATCGAGATGGGTTAATACCTAGGTCACAAGTCTTGGCTTTCATCTTAACAGACGATGTTTCAAAGAATGTATTTAAGATTTCAGTACTTGATAATCCCATCGCACGAAGCAATGTTGTAACCGGAAGTTTACGACGACGATCTATTCTAACGAACAAATGCTCGTGATGATCAAACTCAAAATCTAACCACGAACCACGGTAAGGAATTACACGTGATGAGAATAGAATCTTGCCCGAAGAGTGGGTTTTACCTTTATCGTGTTCAAAGATAACACCAGGAGATCTGTGAAGTTGAGAAACCACAACACGCTCAGTACCATTGATTACAAAAGTACCTGTTGTTGTCATTAATGGAAGTTGACCTAGGTAAACCTCCTCTTCAATGATTTGCTTAACTTTACGTTTTTTCTTTAACGTAGAGCCATTTTTATCGAACAATACTAGGTTAAGTTTAACGCGTAATGTAGAAGCGAAAGTTACACCACGTAACTTACATTCTTCTACGTTAAACTTAGGCTCTTGTAATTCATAATCTACATACTCTATTTCGGCATAACCGTTAACAGCAGTAATAGGGAAAACAGATTGAAACACTGCTTGCAAACCAACATCTTCTTTTGTTTTGCTATCAGCTTGAATAAAGCTGTTAAAAGAATCTATTTGAATTGCTAATAAATCTGGTTCTTTCAAAATTGATGTTCTTGAACCAAAGTTGTTTCTAATTCGCTTTTTTTCCGTAAATGAATAAGCCATGAATACCTCGTATTAATCGTTCTAATTCGAATAAGAAGAAATTTCTTCTTAAAATAAATCCAACCTAAATAATTTAAATAGGTTGGAAATGCACTCAATAAAGAGTGCAAATGCAATAAACACCAAAATCCCCTAGTGGGGATTTTGGGTTTTTACGCTAAACTTATTATTTAAGTTCTACGCTTGCACCAGCTTCTTCAAGCTGCTTTTGAACTTCTTCAGCTTCAGCTTTAGATGCACCTTCTTTAATAGCTACAGGCACAGATTCAACCATATCTTTTGCTTCTTTAAGACCTAAGCCAGTGATAGCACGTACTGCTTTAATAGCTGCTACTTTCTTCTCACCGAAAGATGTCATTACAACATCAAACTCGTCTTTCTCAGCTGCTGCTTCACCAGCTTCAGCTGCTGCTGCAGGTGCTGCTGCTACTGCTGCTGCACTTACACCGAACTTCTCTTCCATTGCTGATACTAATTCAACAACATCCATTACAGACATATCTGCAATTGCATTTAAAATATCTTCATTTGATAATGCCATGATATTTACTCCTTTTATTTGATTATTTGATTATTTATTTTTGTTGGGCTACTGCTGACACCACGCGAGTTACTTTAGTTGGAACTTCGTTTAAAGTTCTAGCTAGTTTCTCAACTGGTGCTAACATTAATGCCATAACTGTACTAATTGCTTGATCTTTAGTTGGAAGGTCTGCAATACGTTTAAGTTGATCTGCTTCTACAAATTCACCTGAAACGCCCAAACCTTTAACGACTAAGTCTTCATTATCTTTTACAAAATTACTGAAGACACGTGCAACCGCGCCTGGATCTTCTTGCGAAAATCCAAGAATTACCGGGCCGCTAAGCACTGGTAAAACACACTCACATGTAGTTTCGTTAAATGCAATTTTAGCTAATGAATTCTTTACAACACGTAAAGTTACATCAGCATCCAAAGCACTTGAACGAAGCATAGTCATTTGTCCAACTGTCAATCCACGATACTCAGCTACGCCAACAGAAATTGCACTATTAGCTAGTGAATTTACTTGTTCGACAACAACTTTTTTTGCTTCAAGATTTAGAGCCATTTGCCTCTCCTGAACAGTTTAAAAAAGAAAGCTATAATATTATAACTTTCGCCATAGAGCACTTACGTACCCTCTACATAGGCAGACTGTTTTATCAGTCATTTATGTAAAATTTCCAGGAGGAAAAATCACACCTATGGTCTTTGAGGAGCGCAAGACTAGCCTACGACCCAAAGAATTTGTTACTTGATATGGTTTTAGATATCAAGCGTGCTTAAATCAACAGAAACGCCAGCGCCCATTGTTGAAGAAACACTTAATTTTTTAAAATAAATACCTTTAGCAGAACTTGGCTTGCCTTTTTTAAGCGCTTCCATTAATGCTGTAATGTTTTCAGATAATGCTTTAACATCAAATGAAGCCTTACCAACACCTGCATGAATAATTGCAGCTTTATCAGTACGGTAACGTACTTGACCAGCTTTAGCATTTGTAACCGCGGTAGCAACGTCTGGCGTTACTGTACCAACTTTAGGGTTAGGCATTAAACCACGTGGACCTAATATTTGTCCTAAACGTCCAACAACACCCATTGCATCTGGAGATGCAATAACTACATCATAGTTAAGGTCGCCGTCTTGCATTGACTTCATTAAGTCATCCATGCCAACAACGTCAGCACCTGCAGCTTCTGCTTTTGCTACGTTATCGCCTTGTGTAAATACTGCAACACGAACACTCTTACCCGTACCGTTAGGTAATACAACTGCACCACGTACATTTTGATCTGATTTTTTAGAATCAACACCTAGATTAACACTAACATCAATTGATTCGTCAAACTTTGCAGTTGCGCATGCTTTGATTAATGTTAAAGCTTCTTCAATTGAATAACGTTTTCCGATTTCAACTTTAGCTGCGATATCTTTTTGTTTTTTTGTTAACTTAGCCATCTGATTAACCCTCCACCGTGATACCCATAGAACGAGCTGTACCAGCAATAATAGTTACAGCAGCCTCCATGTCATTTGCATTAAGATCGTTCATTTTGATCGCTGCCACTTCTTCAAGTTGAGCGCGCGTAATGTTGCCAACTTTATCAGTATGAGGAACGCTAGAACCTTTTTTAATACCTGTTACTTTTAAAATAAGTAGTGCTGCTGGTGGTGTTTTAGTAATAAATGTAAAACTACGGTCGTTATAAACTGTAATAATTACAGGCACCTTCATACCTTTATCAATCTCTTGAGTTTTCGCATTAAATGCTTTACAAAACTCCATGATGTTAACACCGTGCTGACCTAGTGCAGGTCCAACTGGTGGCGAAGGGTTTGCTTCTTGTGCAGGCACTTGAAGCTTAATATATGATGTAATTTTTTTAGCCATTCTTCTTCCTTGAGGGGTTACCTCGTGTGGGTACATGCGCCTATTAAGCTCCCCGTTTAAAAAGCGACTTATGTCGCTATTTTTTTATGTTTTTTCTACTTGCGAGAATTCTAGTTCTACTGTCGTCGTACGTCCGAAAATTAATACTTCAACTTTCAGAATACTCTTATCGTAGTCAACTGCCTCAATGGTGCCATTAAATTCACTAAATGGACCATCATTAATCAAGACTTCTTCACCAGGTTGATAAGCCACTTTAGGCTTAGGCTTATCAGCACCTTCTTGTACGCGAGCCATAATTTTATCAACTTCACGTTGAGTAATTGGAGAAGGCTTGCCAGAAGATCCACCAATAAAACCAATCACGTTATTAGTGTTTTTAACTAATAACCAACTTGGCTCTGTTAGCTCCATATTCACTAGCATATAACCAGGGAAGAACTTGCGTTCAGCTGTCTTCTTTTGCCCATCTTTAAGCTCTACAACTTGTTCAGTAGGAACCATCACTTCGGCAAATAAATCTTCAAGGCCATCTCTTACAACAGCATCTTCAATTGCAGTTTTAACTTTTGCTTCATAACCACTTCTAGCATGAAGTACGTACCATCTTTTAGACATCTATAGCTCTCTTAATTTGTTAACAGTTGGACCATCCACGAAAAGAATGCGTCCACTATCCACAAGAATATCGCAACAATCACAACAGCCACCATAATCATGCCTGTTGTTTTAACAGTTTCATCACGCGTCGGCCATACAACCTTGCGTAATTCGATTTTGGTTTCTTTTGTAAATATTGCTAAACGTTTACCTTGAGGTGTTTTGAAAAAAACCAGACCAGCTACAACCAATCCCGTTAACAAGAATAACACCTTGTATAACGTTGTGATCAAGCTTAACGGGTCTAAATAAAACGCAACAAAAGAAGCGACCACAATTAGAATTGCAAAGTACATTCCTAGTGATGATTCTTTAACTTGATTTTCAATTGTTTTACTCAAAATACACCTTTTTTTAGTATGGCAGGCGAGGAGGGACTCGAACCCCCAACCAACGGTTTTGGAAACCGCCACTCTACCAATTGAGCCACTCGCCTATAAACTTTAAAGGCTCGGACAAATGTCCGAGCCAAATTTTCTTAGGTTTTTCTTAAACTTTTAAGCTTAAGAATTAATCCGTAACTTTAGCAACAACGCCCGCACCTACTGTACGGCCACCTTCTCTAATTGCGAATCTCAAACCATCTTCCATAGCGATCGGTGAAAGTAGCTCTACTTGCATTTTCACGTTATCGC
>CAJVCJ010000056.1 GCA_910595855.1 Candidatus Thioglobus vulcanius
TGATTTATTACCTTGATTCTTTTCTTCAACTTCGTCTAACAGTTCAAATACACTTTCCGCAGCAGCTATTGCGATTTGCAATGGCTTGTTAATATTAACTAAGCTTTTTGCAGGTTTGACTAGCATGCCCATCGCGGTAAAGAAGGATAGAAATTCACCGGCACTCATTTGCAATGAAGTGGATGAAAAATAAACCACACTACCTAGTGACAAACCAATCAAGATATTAACAAATCCTGAATTAAGGGCGCCAGTCATATCCACTTTAAAGCGCTGTTGACGGATGTTTTTAATTAGATTATTAAATTTAGTGCTTTCTTGTGTTTGCGCATGATAAATTTTAATCAGAGAAGAGCCAGAGATGTTTTCATCAAGCAGGTGGGTCATGCTACCCATGGATTGCTGTACTTTTGTACTAGCGCTACGCATACGATTAGAAGAAAGCTTGACTGCGAAATAGACTAACGGTAATAATACTAATAGGGTTAAGCTAAGTTGCCAGTTTTTATAAAAAAGATAACTTGTAAGAATAATAACAGACAGAGATGATTTGATAAAATCTAGCCAAATAGTAGAAGCCGCCGCTGCAATTTGCTCTACATCAAAGGTGAGTTTAGAAAGGGTTTTTCCAGTAGGGTGCTGATCAAAATAAGATTTAGGAAGTTTGAGTAATTTGGCAAACATATCCTGACGCAAATCCATGATGACTTTATTAGACACCCAAGAACTAGCAGCAGTTGAAGTTAATGCAAAAATAGAACTTAATACAATCACACCAAATAAAACTAAGGCATAAATAAAGGCAGTGTCTGTTTGACGATTTGCAGCAAATAAATCATCAACAATACGCCCAGTGATTTCCGGGATTGAACTTTCCAATGCGGTTGCAAGTATCATCATTACTGAGGTAAAGACAAGCTTGCCAACGTGTGGCTTTAAGTAGATAAATAGGCGAGAAACAAACTGTTTGTACTGCATATTGCAATTACTTTATATTTTGATGATCTATATTATAACGCCTTAGGGTATCATAAGCCTTTCAACTTTGTTACTTTTCAAGTGCCTACAAAATACATCTTTATTACTGGCGGCGTGGTCTCTTCTTTGGGTAAGGGTATTGCTTCAGCTTCACTAGCTACACTTCTAGAATCACGCGGTCTTAATGTGACCATGCTTAAGCTTGACCCATATATTAATGTTGATCCTGGCACAATGAGTCCATTCCAGCATGGTGAGGTTTTTGTTACCAATGATGGTGCTGAGACAGATTTAGACCTGGGTCACTACGAGCGTTTTATTCGTCAAAAGCTTGGCAAGAAAAACAATTTCACTGCAGGTCGAGTTTATGAAAACGTGATTGAACGTGAACGTCGTGGTGATTATTTAGGTGCTACCGTTCAAATTATTCCACATATTACTAATGAAATTAAAGCATTGGCAGAAGCAGGTGCTAAAGGTGCAGATGTTGCATTGGTTGAGATTGGTGGTACTGCTGGTGACATCGAATCACTGCCATTTTTAGAGGCTATTAGACAAATGGGCCTTGAGCTAGGTCGTGAAAACACATTATTCATTCATTTGACGTTATTGCCTTACATTAAAGTGGCGGGCGAGCTAAAAACAAAACCAACTCAGCACTCTGTAAAAGAATTACGCGGCATTGGTATTCAGCCTGATATTTTAATTTGTCGTTCAGAGCATCCGTTACCTGATGCAGAGCGTGCCAAAATCGCTCTATTTACTAACGTACCAGCAGATTCGGTCTTTACCTCACTTGATGTGGATACTATCTATAAAGTGCCGAGAGCACTCCATGATCAGGGTTTGGATGATATCGTCGTGCAAAGACTTGCATTAGATTGCAACCCAACAGATCTGAGCGAATGGGATCGTGTTGTTGAGAAACTTAATTCCCCAGTCTCTAGTGTTGATATTGCCATGGTAGGTAAGTATATTGATCTAACAGAGGCTTATAAATCATTGTCTGAGGCGTTATTGCACGCAGGTCTTAATACTGGCACTAAGGTTAATATTCATTATTTTGATTCTGAAGAAATTGAAAAAAATGGAACAGATTGTTTAACTGAAATGAGTGCAATATTAGTTCCAGGTGGATTTGGTAATCGTGGTGTTGAAGGTAAAATTGCAACTGTTCAGTATGCTCGTGAAAACAACGTGCCTTACTTGGGTATTTGTTTAGGTATGCAAGTTGCTGTGATTGAATATGCACGAAATGTTGCTGGCATGGCTGATGCTAATAGTACTGAATTTAACTCAGATACAACCCATCCTGTTGTAGCTTTAATTACCGAATGGCAAGATGAAGACGGTTCTAAACAAACGCGAGATATGGATTCTGATCTGGGTGGTACTATGCGCCTGGGTGGTCAAGAGTGTGCATTAGCGGAAGGGTCGCTAGCTAAAGAAGTATATGGCGCATCAGTAATCACTGAGCGTCATCGTCATCGCTATGAAGTTAACAATACCTTGATTCAGCAGATTGAAGAAGCAGGATTAGTAATTTCTGGAAAATCAATTGACGGTACTTTGGTTGAAATGGTTGAGGTTAAAAATCATCCGTGGTTTGTTGCTTGTCAATTCCATCCAGAATTTACCTCTACACCTCGTGATGGGCATCCATTATTTGAGAGTTTTGTTAAAGCTGCTAACGAAGCACACAATTTAATCCTTTCTTCTTAAGGTTTTTGTAGTAATTCCTATGGTATTTAATCGGGCCTTAGATTCTTGGGGTACTGATGACTTTGCCCGAGTTTTTAAGCTGACTTTTAACGCATTAAGCCTTAAAGATCTGCCTTTAATGGACTGCTGCACTCATAGTGGTGTCATTGATGAGACTAGCATTGAATCAACCATCCTAACAAGCTCCGCAACACAAAAAACCATTAGTTTAAAAATAGGCGTATTTTTTAGTGAAATCTTATCGGGTTGCGCGTGTAGCGATGATCCATCTCAAGCTATGATTCTTGAGAACTCTTATTGTGAATTGTTGGTAGAGATTAATCGATCTGATGCACAGATAAAATTTACTTACGCTTCTTACGCTTCTTAATAAATTGCATTAAGCGACGTTTTTTAGTTACCTGACGTGCACTAAGCTCATTTTTGTTATCTTTAAATGGGTTCTCACCACTCTTATATTCGATTCTAACCGGTGTATTGGTTAACTTAAGTGCATTGATAAAGAAATTCTTTAGGTAGCGATCATAGGCATTTGGAACATTCTGAAGATGGTTGCCATGAAAGGTGAGTGTCGGTGGAAAGACATCAGTCTGGTTCACGTATTTAATTTTTAAACGCCTGCCTTTTACTGGTGGTGGCTGATGCCCATGATTAGCCAACTCTAAGATTTTATTTAACGTCGAAGTTGAGTGCTTAGTACCAGCATTTGTATATGACTTAATAATAGGTGCAAACAATTTACCAACACCAGAGCCATGCAATGCAGAAATATAATGCACACTGGCATAGTTAACAAAAGAGAGTTTTACATCTAGCTTACGCTTAACTTCAGATTTTTGATATTCATCTAAACCATCCCATTTGTTGATAACAATTAACAATGCACGACCTTTGTCAGAAATCATACCAAGAAGTGTCGCATCTTGTTCAGTTACACCTTCGCGAGCATCCAATACTAAAACAACAACATGAGAGCGATCAAGTGCATCAATAGCTTTAATAATTGAGAAAATTTCAATTTTTTCATGAGTTGAGCGCTTGCGACGAATACCTGCAGTATCAATAAGCGTGTATTTTTGACCTTCGCGTTCAAACGGAATATAGATGCTATCACGCGTAGTACCTGGCATGTCGATTGCTAAAACACGCTCCTCACCAAGAATACGATTAATTAGGGTTGATTTACCAACATTGGGCCTGCCTAAAACAGCAACAGCAATACCCTCAATCTCTTCTTCCTCTTCTTCCTCTTCTTCTAGTTGCGGAAGGAGGGGTAATGTGTAATCAATTAATTCGCAAATTCCCTGGTTGTGTTCAGCAGAAATTAACTTAGGCTCACCTAAGCCCAGCTCATAAAACTCTGCAGCTAGCGATTCATTCAGGCCTTCTGCTTTGTTACAGACTAGAATTATTTTCTTTTTTAGGCGTCTAAGACGAGCAGAAATTTCCAAATCTAGTCCAATAACACCATCTCGACTACTAACAATGAAATAGATAATATCGGACTCTTCAAGAGCGCTTAATACCTGCCCCTCAATGCCACTGTCAACAATATTATCTTCATTGGTTAGGCCGCCAGTATCAATAATGGTGACAAAAGTATCAGTATCTTCATCTAGTAGAATTTCAGCGTATTGACGATCACGAGTCAAACCCTCAAAATCAGATACTAGCGCCTGACGAGATCCGACAAGTCTATTAAAAAGGGTGGATTTGCCAACATTTGGGCGTCCAACGAGTGAGATTGTAGGTAAGCCCATAGTAGTTTTAAGTTAGTTAAGGTCGGCAAGTTTAATGTTAATTAAACTTTGTAATTCGGAGTCTTTCGAGATTTGTGATAAGGCAAGTCTGTAATATTTTTTAGCTTCATCAATGTTATTATCAGCAACATAAATATCGCCTTTTAATTGGCTATAAAGGCCGTCAAATTGACCAGCAGTGGTATTATCAAGTGTAGCGATTGCTTCCGAAAAGCTACCCAACTCTAATTGTATGCTGGCAGTTCTCATGGTTGCAACTTTGGCAATTAACGAGTTATCATCAGTCATTAGTGGGGATAAATATTGCAAGGCTAGCTTATAGTCTTTATCTTTAGCAGCGATTTTTGCTTGCATTAATGTTGCTTGTGGCAAATAGCCACTATCTGAATGATTAGTATTAAGCTCTTCAAGTGCAGTGGTATTGCTATTTAGGTAAAGCGCTCTTGCCTCGATTGTTTGTTGATATTCATGTGCTTTATAAGCGCCCAAACCCCAAATACCACCCAAGCCAAGCGCAATACCTGCAATAATTTGCGGGCCATTTTCTTTTATCCATTTTTTAATTT
>CAJVCJ010000057.1 GCA_910595855.1 Candidatus Thioglobus vulcanius
CATTCAGGCCTTCTGCTTTGTTACAGACTAGAATTATTTTCTTTTTTAGGCGTCTAAGACGAGCAGAAATTTCCAAATCTAGTCCAATAACACCATCTCGACTACTAACAATGAAATAGATAATATCAGACTCTTCAAGAGCGCTTAATACCTGTCCCTCAATGCCACTGTCAACAATATTATCTTCATTAGTTAGGCCACCAGTATCAATAATGGTGACAAAAGTATCGGTATCTTCATCTAGTAGAATTTCAGCGTATTGACGATCACGAGTCAAACCCTCAAAATCAGACACTAGCGCCTGACGAGATCCGACAAGTCTATTAAAAAGGGTGGATTTGCCAACATTTGGGCGTCCAACGAGTGAGATTGTAGGTAAGCCCATAGTAGTTTTAAATTAGTTAAGGTCGGCAAGTTTAATGTTAATTAAACTTTGTAATTCGGAGTCTTTCGAGATTTGTGATAAGGCAAGTCTATAATATTTTTTAGCTTCATCAATGTTATTATTGGCAACATAAATATCGCCTTTTAATTGGCTATAAAGGCCGTCAAATTGACCAGCAGTGGTATTATCAAGTGTAGCGATTGCTTCCGAAAAGCTACCCAACTCTAATTGTATGCTGGCAGTTCTCAGGGTTGCAACCTTGGCAATTAACGAGTTATCATCAGTCATTAGTGGGGATAAATATTGCAAGGCTAGTTTATAGTCTTTATCTTTAGTAGCGATTTTTGCTTGCATTAATGTTGCTTGTGGCAAATAGCCACTATCTGAATGATTAGTATTGAGCTCTTCAAGTGCAGTGGTATTGCTATTTAAGTAAAGTGCTCTTGCCTCGATTGTTTGTTGATATTCATGTGCTTTATAAGCGCCCAAACCCCAAATACCACCCAAGCCAAGCGCAATACCTGCAATAATTTGCGGGCCATTTTCTTTTATCCATTTTTTAATTTGCTGAGCTTGCTCATCTTCTGTTTTTCCAATTTCAATAAAGTTTTTCATTTTTAATCCTTAAAAAATTTGATCGCCTCATCAAGGCTAAAGGTTTGTTGTTGGTCTTGAGATTTTAATGGCTTAATGCTTACTTGGTTGTTGTTTAATTCTTCCTCGCCAAGAATTAGAGCAAAGTCGGCTTTAGCTTTATTTGCCTTTTTAAATTGGCTTTTAAAACTTGCCATACTTATATCGTTATAGATAACAAAATTTGGTAAGGTGTTGTGAAGTTCAGCAGCTATTTGCATTGATTTAAGTTGCGCTTTATCGCCAAGTGTCACTATATAAATGGATTGCTTGTAATTTGTTATTTCTGTATTTTGTTCTTCTAGTAATAAAATAAGACGCTCTAAACCAATAGCCAAACCAACAGCTTTGGTTGGATTTCCACCCATTTTTTCAACCAAGCCATCATAACGACCACCCGCACAAATGGTGCCTTGCGCGCCTAAATCAGTTGTGGTCCATTCAAATACAGTGCGATTGTAATAATCAAGTCCGCGAACTAAGCGAGTATTGATAACAAACTCAATATCCAAACATTGAAGGTAGGCTTTAAATTGATCGAAGTGCTTGGCAGAGTCATCATCCAAATGATCCATTAGTTTTGGTGCACTGTTGATTAGTGCCTGCATGTCTGGATTCTTACTATCTAAAATTCTTAAAGGGTTGGTTTCTAGACGTCGAAGACTATCTTCGTCAAGTTGGCTTTTATGTTCTGAAAAGTAGCTAACCAAAATATCTCGATAAGCAGCCCTTGCTTCGTTAGAGCCCAGTGTGTTTATTTCAAGTGTGAGATTTTTTAAGCCTAATTGTTGCCATAGATTGTGAGTCATCATCATCAATTCTGCATCGACTTTAGCATCTTCAGCGCCAAATACCTCGAGACCTACTTGATGAAATTGTCGGTAACGACCTTTTTGTGGACGCTCATGTCTGAACATGGCGCCCTGATAAAAGACTTTTTGAATGCCTTCACGCGGGAGGTTGTGCTCTATCATCATGCGAACGCAACCTGCAGTACCCTCGGGACGTAAACTTAAAGATTCGCCGTTAGACTCTTTCCAAGAATACATTTCTTTTTCAACAATATCAGTTGCTTGGCCAATAGCTCGACAGAAAGTATCTGTTTTTTCAACCAAAGGTGTGCGTATATTTTTATAGCCATATGAGATAAATAAATCAGCAATGCTGCGCTCTACAAAACCCCAAAGATCAGAATCCTTAGGTAGTAGGTCGTTCATGCCGCGTATGGCCTGGATTTTATTACTCATGAAGGTATGTTGAGATCGAGATTGAATTGAGGTTATTTTACCGATAAAAACGAGCGCCTTACTGGTTTAGCGTAGATCTGATTTGTAATAAGAAAAAATATCAATAAAGACTAATGATAAGAAAAATAAATGTATGTTTATCAGTAGAAAAAATATCAGCACCAAAGAAAACGAACAGCGAGGCCCGAGTTTTAAATTAATTCAGCCAGGAAAAAATAAGAAATAATAGTAATGAGAATAATCTTTGCAGTTGCTGTTGTATTAGTATAAAAATCTCTAAAGTCAAAAATCAAGAATTAGAAATTCCATTTGGTACATGGCCAGTTGGTACATATTGAGAGGCAGATTCGCAGTGAGAGTGCTGATCATCAAAGAAAATATCTGCCCCAAATTCTTTCAAGAAAATGCCTTTATCAAGCCCACCAAGAAAGAATGACTCATCAATGCGTATACCCCATTCGCGCATAGTGTGAATAACACGTTTGT
>CAJVCJ010000058.1 GCA_910595855.1 Candidatus Thioglobus vulcanius
AATTTTTTATTATATATTGACACTATAATATGTGAACTTTATTCATTTATTTTAAGGCATTAATGGCAATTGCATTTACCCCTGGAGAGCCTGCAGGAATTGGCCCTGACTTAGCAGTTATTTATGCACAAAAAAAATCAGATAAAAATTTATTGGTTTTTGCAGATCCTGATGTACTACTTGCACGTGCCAAATTACTTAAATTACCACTTAAAATTCTTGAGTCAGATCAAGCCTATGTAGAAGGCCAACTTTGTGTATACCCTGTCAAAGCTAAAGATAATGTTTTAGCTGGTAGTCTAAATAATAATAACGCCCAATATGTGCTTGATACTCTAGATCTTGCCACTAGGTTTTGTTTAAATAATCAGTGTGATGCTTTGGTTACTGGCCCTATTCACAAAGGTGTTATTAATACGATTAATACTGGTTTTACAGGGCATACCGAATACTTAGCAAAATTATCAAAGGTTGATAAAACAGTAATGATGCTTGCCACTGATGGACTTCGTGTAGCACTTGCAACCACACACTTACCGTTATCTGAAGTTGCCTCAAATATCACAGCTGACTCCCTTGAGAAAACACTTAACATTATTCATCATTCGTTAATTTCTTATGGTGTTAGCAACCCTCACATTGTGGTTTGTGGCCTTAATCCTCATGCAGGTGAAGATGGCTGTCTGGGCATGGAAGAAATTGAGACTATCAACCCTTTGATTGCCAAACTAAACAGCCAAGGGCTTAATCTCACTGGTAGCGTACCTGCTGATACCGCCTTTACGGCTAACGCATTACAAGGGGTTGATTGCGTATTAAGCATGTATCATGATCAAGGCTTACCGGTATTAAAAACACTAGGTTTTAAAAAGGCCGTTAACATAACACTAGGACTACCATTTATCCGCACATCGGTTGATCACGGCACCGCCCTATCGCTAGCAGGATCTGGCAATATAAGTCTGGGTAGCTTGCATACTGCGTTAGAATATGCACAAGATTTCATCAATAAAAAACATACTTAACCCTTGAAAAATAACTATGTCTGCAAAACATAAAGCACGCAAACGCTTTGGTCAAAACTTCCTGACAGATCAAAAAATCATTGATCAAATTATCGCAACCATTGCGCCAAAGCACGATGACAATATTCTTGAAATTGGTCCTGGCCAAGGGGCGATGACACTACCCTTGTTGGAACGAGTGGATAAACTATCTGTAATAGAAATTGACCGAGATTTAATTGAAATCTTAGAATCACACAATAAGTCAAATCTTGTGATTCATCAGGGTGATGCGCTTAACTTTGATTTAGACCAATTTAATCCGCCAATTAGAGTGGTGGGCAACCTCCCTTATAATATATCTTCACCTATTTTATTTCACTTGCTTGAAAATCGAGATAAGGTTATTGACATGACTTTTATGTTACAAAAAGAAGTGGTTGAAAGGATGTCTGCAACACATGGGTCAAAAATTTATGGTCGGTTAAGTGTTATGATGCAGGCATTTTTTGAGGTTGAATTGATATTTGTAGTACCACCTGAGTCTTTTGATCCAGCCCCTAAGGTTGATTCTGCTATTGTTTATTTGACGCCACTCAAAGTTTGCAAAGTTGAGAATATTGAGATTTTTGAACAAGTGGTCAAGGCTGCATTTGCCCATCGTCGCAAAACATTACGAAATTGTTTAAAATCTTTATTAACTCAAGATCAAACTCAAGTTGACTTATCTCAACGAGCTGAAATGCTTGATATTGACACCTTTATTACCTTAGCCAAAGATTATGAAAAACAACATTAATATAACTGTAAAAGTAACTTTTATTGAAGAGCAATCACATCCATCTAGCAATCAATACACCTACGCATACACCATTACCATTACTAATAATGGTACGATTGGTGCACAACTACTAACAAGGCGCTGGCGCATACAGGATGAAACAGGCCATACAGAGGACGTAATTGGAGAAGGTGTAGTAGGTCAGCAACCTCATTTACAACCAGGCGAGTCTTATCAATACTCTTCCGGTTCGGTAATAAAAACTGAAACTGGCACAATGAAGGGTGCTTACGGTATGGTGAATGATGAAGGCGAACGCTTTGAGGCTGAAATTCCAGAGTTTATTTTAAGCGAGCCATACACACTTCACTAATGGCAGATTATCTTATTGGTGATATTCAAGGGTGTTACGATGCCTTGAAAAGCCTATTAAAAAAGATAAACTTTTCTCTTGATAAGGATCAATTGTTTTTCCTTGGTGATGTTGTAAATCGTGGCGATAAGTCTTTGGAGACTTTACGCTTTATTAAAGATAATCCCGACAACACCTCTATGGTATTAGGTAATCATGATTTTCATTTGTTAGCCTGTGTTTTTGGACATATTAAGCCTAGCAAAAAAGACACTTTTGTTGATATTATTAATGCAAAAGACGCCGCTCAATTGTTAGAATTTTTAGCTTTTCAACCTTTGTTTATTCAGCATCAGGATGCTTTAATGGTTCATGCTGGCATACCGCCTAATTGGGATGTTGATACACTTAAAACACAAGCAAAACAAGTGCAATCGCACTTGAAATCAGATGATTTAAGTGGTTTTTTAAGTAAAATGTATAACAATAATCCACATACCTGGAGCCAAGATTTAACCGAACTGGAACAATGCCAATACACAATTAATGCTTTGATGCGTATGCGCTTTTGTAAAGCCAATGGCGAGTTAGAGTTTGACCATAAAATGAACTTTAATCAGGCGCCAAATGGTTTTAAGGCATGGTTTGAGCACGACAATCGCCTACTCAAAAAATCAGATATTTTCTTTGGACATTGGTCTACCCTTGATTCTGTTGATCGGCCGCATATCTATCCAATGGATCATGGCTGTATTTGGGGTGGTGCATTAAGCGCTATTCGATTATCAGATAAACGAGTTTTTTCGATTAATTGCTAAATATCGATACTCGCCTCAAAGACAAATTCTGCTGGACCTGATAAGAACACTGACTCGCCTCGTTGATATTCAATTAGCGTGTCACCACCGGTTAAGTGCACAACTACATTAGAGTCTAATAATCCTTGCTCAACGCCGTGTACGACTGCTGCGCATGCACCACTACCACAAGCTAGCGTCTCCCCTGCTCCACGCTCATAAACACGTAAATTAACCTCATTACGATTGAGCACCTGCATAAAACCAATATTGGCTTGATTTGGCAACAAGCTACTTGCTTGTATTTGCTTGGCAGTTTCAGCAATCTCTAGAGTAGAAATATCATCAACGATTAAAACGCAATGCGGATTTCCCATAGACACAACACCCATCTCAAAACCTTCAATCTGATAAGTTTCTTGCACGCATTCAGCAATCAATGGAATACTACTCGGCTCAAATCTAGGTCTGCCCATATCAACACGTACACTATGATCTGGATTAATTTGCAGAGTGATAATACCCGAATGAGTTTCAACCACGATTGGATTGTTTTTGGTTAATTCTTTTTCGCTCACAAAACGCGCAAAACAGCGCGCACCATTGCCACATTGCTCCACTTCAGAGCCATCTGCATTATAAATGATATATCGAAAATCAACCCCAACTGTCGGACTTTTCTCCACAACCAATAGTTGATCAAAACCAACGCCAAAATGTCTATCAGATAATACAACGATCTGCTCAATGCTAAAATTAATATCGCCACTGGTATTGTCAACCACCATAAAGTCGTTGCCTAAGCCGTGCATTTTTGTAAATTGAATCATCATAAGCTTTATTTTATCCACTTATAAAGCTCAAGGTTAATAAAAACAATAGTTCTGATAAAATATCCGCACTATTTATATATTAGGCAACTCATGCAAACACCAAGCAATATCACCCTTAACAAAAGCAAAAACTTACTAACACTAACATTTGATGGTGTTGAATACCCATTAACAACAGAACTTTTAAGGGTTTACTCACCTTCAGCAGAGGTGGTAGGACACGGCCCTGGCCAAGAAACTTTACAATTAGACAAAGAGAACGTTAAGATTGAGCGCATTGAGCCAACGGGAAATTATGCTATTTATATATTCTTTAATGATGGTCATGATACCGGTATCTATTCTTGGGAGCATTTATACAAATTAGCCACAGATAAAGATGCTTTGTGGTCAACTTACTTAAAGCGCCTTAAAGAAGCGGGACATTCTCACTCCCAACTATAAATTTACATGGGTTTTTTAACTGCCCTACTATCTTTTGCTGTGACCATTGGAATTTTGGTCACTATTCATGAATATGGCCACTACTGGGTTGCAAAAAAATTAGACGTCAAAGTTTTAAGATTTTCAATTGGATTTGGCAAGGTTATTAAATCTTTTCAGCGTGGTGAAACTGAATTTACCCTGTGTGCCATTCCACTTGGCGGTTATGTCAAAATGCTGGATGAGCGCGAAGCAGAGGTTGCAACATCTGAACAGCATCGTGCTTTCAATCGAAAATCTGTTTATCAGCGCTTCGCTATTGTTGCGGCGGGGCCAGTTGCCAATTTCTTGTTAGCGATACTACTTTATACCTTTATCTTTATTATTGGTGTTAATGGATTTAAGCCTGTTGTTGGTGCACTAACAAATGCAGGAATTTTTGATCAAGCAGAATTACAAATAGGTGATGAATTACTTAGTGTTAATAATGCGCCAACACCTAGCATTAGTGAATTTTCAATTCAGTTTATTCAAGCTATTGGCAGTGTGCCGATTACTATCGAGACCAGATCCAAAGAATTAAATCTTAAAACAAGCGAACTACATTTGACAGGTGATTTTTTAGCCAATCCTGAACAAGGCATAGATCGATATCTAGGTTTTAAATTTGCCACACCAGTTATTCCGGCTATTATTGATCATGTCGTTTCAGGATCTGCCGCTAACTCAGCAGGATTACAAACAGGTGATGAAATTCTTAGTGCAAACAATATTACAATTCATAGTTGGCAAGACTTTGTCAAAATAATACAGGTAAAACCGATCAAACCTATTGATCTTGTTGTTAAGCGTGATAGTAAAAGACTAACTCTTAACCTAGTGCCTAAATTAATCAATAACTCTCCCAAGGCTGGCGTGAGTGTTTCACTTCCGAATGATTACCTTAAAGAGTGGCAAGTAACCATTCAAAAAGATCCGATTGATGCACTATATTCTGCTAGTTCAAAAGTTTATCAATTAACCCTGCTAAATTTAAAAATGATCAAGAAAATGATTATTGGCGAGGCATCAATTGATCAAATTAGCGGTCCTGTCAGTATTGCTAACTATGCTGGGAAAAGTGCTGAGGTTGGCTTAGTGCCATTTTTATCTTTCTTGGCATTGATTAGTATTGGATTGGGCTTGTTAAACCTTTTGCCTATCCCTTTACTTGATGGTGGGCATTTGTTCTTTTATTTGATCGAGATAATCAAAGGGTCTGCTGTTAGTGACTCTACTCAGCAAATTTTTGCCAAATTTGGCTTATTTGTTATTTTGTCATTAACATTTGTTGCGCTGTATAATGACCTGATACGCTTATTGTAATTTACTTAAATTTTATGAAAAAAACTACTCTACAATTATTAATTTCTGCCAGTATTTTTAGCGCCTCAACAGCACTCGCTGATCCCATTAAAAGTATTGAAATATTAGGGTTAGATTCTATTTCTAGAGGAACTGTTTTAAGTTATTTACCGGTTGAAACTGGTGATGATTACAATTCGCAAATCTCTGGGAAAATTATTCGTGATTTGTATAAAACCAGTTTCTTTAAAGACATTGAAGTATCGCAAGTTGATCAAATTTTAAAAATCGTTCTAAAAGAAAATCCTCACATTAAGTATGTTGATGTTTTAAATTACTCAGATAAAGTAAT
>CAJVCJ010000059.1 GCA_910595855.1 Candidatus Thioglobus vulcanius
TTAACGTTGTTTCATCATCCAGCATTGGAACGATCAAAACTGCACCATTTCCAGGTGGCTTTAATCGCTCATATTGTCTTATTTCACCATTGGAAAATTCAACATCCATTGATTGAATATTGAAAAATCGTGTTGTAGCTATGTCAGTAACGTTAGATAGCGTGGGTTTTATTCTCATAGAGATATTATGCCATCGATGTAAGCTAACTAGCCAAACAAAACATTTTTAATTAATATGTAGATCGCCAAAATAGTATGACAACATAAGTTAAGTTTTTGCTCTTTAGAGCTCCAATTTTATTTATCCGTATGCCCAGGAACAACAATAAGAACATGCAATCCTGACAGAATCATTGCTGCCGATGCTAGTAAAAATGGTGCAGTCAAAACTTGTGTCATCTGTGCAACTATACCCAATGTTAACGCTGCTACTGCATAGCCAAAGTCACGCCAAAATCTGTAAATACCCAACAACGTTCCTCGTGTCTCAATAGGTGCAAAATCTGCAACTGCAGCGCCCAGTGTTGGATATAGCATTGCCATTCCAGCGCCTATAATTCCCGCCTCAAGTGTCCACAGGAAAACATTATTGGTGTATGGCATACTTAATAAGCCAAGGCCGCATATCCACATACCACTTACGATTAGCACCTTACGGCCAATTTTGTCAGACAAAGGGCCTGTGATTAATTGAGAGCCACCCCATACAAGCGCATATACCGAAACAATAGCACTACCCTCTAGTAGAGTTAAGTCCTTAGAAAGAAAAAATACAGGCAAAAAGATCCAAACCATGGCATCAGTAAACTTCTCTATTAGGCCAGCCTGATTTAATGATAACAAGGTTTTGTTTGTCCAACTTGCCTGAATAAACGCCTTTGCAAGGCTTTGATGGGCAGCTGTAGGCGTATTGCCACGATGCAATTTTGCCCAAGGCATGGTCTCCTTAATTGACCATACTGAAGACACCAAGCCAAGAATAATTACAATCACACCAAATACAAACAACCCTTCTCTTGCACCATATAGGTCTACGGTATAAGCTGTAATTACACCTGCGATTGCAACTGCAGCATAACCAGAAAACTCATTAATGCCATTAACCAGTCCTTTTTGATTTAAGCGTGCCAAATCCAGCTTGCTATTAATGGTCATGGACCAGCACAATCCTTGATTAACACCGAGCAATAGTGTTGCTGCAACAATCCAATTCCAGCTTGGCGCATATAAAATCATAAATGGAATTGGAATAGCCACAATCCAACCCATAATTAATACTCGCTTTCGACCATATGCATCACTCAATCTGCCAGCCGTCAGATTCATAATAGCCTTAACAACACCAAATACCACAACAAAAGAGGTGAGCAGTAAAAACTGCTGACTACCTAGGCCAAATTCAGTGTCTGCAAGCCCTGGTATAACTGTCCTAGTCATGCCAATTGTAAGTCCAACAAGGAACACTTGTACTAATTGGAATATTATCTGTGTCTTGTTTTCTGCTATGCCGTGCTTAATAGTTGCTTCATTCATTTTGAATTATTTAATAGTTGCATTGTTCACTATTATATGCAATAATTCAATTAATTGATTGAATAAGTAAATATATTTATGCCCTCTATTAAACTTCTATTAAACGAACAGTTATCGCTAATAGCAAAAAGCCTAGCCTCCCCGCAGAGACTGGAAATATTAGAGTACTTATCGCAAGCAGAACGCAGCGTAGATGACCTTAGTAAGCTATCAAATTTAAGCGTTGCCAATACATCGCGTCATTTACAAGTTTTAAAACAAGCAGCATTGGTATCGGTTAGACGAGAAGGTCAAAAGCGCTTTTATAGAATTACTGGCAACGATGTAACCAATTTAATCTCTAGCCTCCGTACGACTGCTGAAATACATGTGGCTGAAGTTGAGCGACTAACGCAAACCTATTTAGATAAAAAAGACGATCTAGAGGCGATTAGCGCCTTGGAACTAATAGAAAGAACCAAGCACAATGAAGTAACTGTCTTAGACATTCGTCCAATAGAAGAATTTAATGCGGGTCATATACCTAATGCTATCAACATACCGCCAGATGAGATTACAAAGAGAATAAGTCAAATTAATAATAATAAAGATATTGTTACCTACTGCAGAGGGCCATATTGTTTATTTGCATATGACGCAATTAAAGCGTTAAGAAAGAATGGGTTTAAAGCCCAAAGACTAGAAAACGGCTACCCAGAATGGAAAGCAGCTGGACACCCAATACAACAACACTAACAAAAGGAGAGAAATGTTTCTAATACAAAGACAAGCACCAAGTGACGCTTCATCACTATCATATTTATACGGGTGTGGAGGAAAAGGCAAGGCAATTGCTGTTGATGTACATCAAGAGGATGTAGACTGGTTTATAAAGCAAGCCAAAATAAAAGAAGTGGAGATAAACTACATTATTGATACTCATATTCATGCAGATCATATATCAGGTGGACGTGAATTGGCAGAAAAAACTGGCGGATCTTACGCATTGCACGAATCATCTCAACCTGAATTTTCATTCGAAGCACTCTCTGATGAGCAACTGCTTATTTCAGGAAATGTCAGCACTAAAATCATCCACACACCTGGTCATACTGAGGATAGCATCTGTTTATTAGTTTCAGACACAAGGCGTGCCAATGAACCTTGGTTCTTAATATCTGGGCATACTATTTTTGTCGGTAGCGCTGGCAGGCCAGATTTACGCGGCCAAGAAGAAAGAATGGCCGGGCTACTATATGACTCAATATTCGAAAAAATACTAACCTTACCAGATCATGTTGAAATTTACCCGGGCGCTCAAGCGGGCAGCGTCTGTGGCGCTGGACTGTCTGCAAAACCTTGTTCCACCATCTCATTCGAGAGGCGCTTCAATACTACTTTAAAAGACAGTAAGGATGATTTCATTAAAGATATACTGGAAAATATTCCATCCAAACCTACCAATATGATGAATATTATTGAGCAGAATATACAATAACAAATGTAGTGCGGTACAATACTCATATTACAAAATACACGAGAAGAGATAAATGAAAAAATTAGCATTATTATTTACACTGGCATTTTCAAGCCTAACCCAAGCATGGGTTATTGATGACATGGGAAGCTACCAATTTGACAAACTAGCCAAAGGATCGTACGTCATACACGGCCCACTTGGCGAGCCAAACGTACAAAATCATGGCTTTATGAATAACCCAGGCATGATCATTGGTGCCGATGGTGTTATCGTTATTGATCCAGGTGGCACCTATCAAGTAGGGCTAAATGTCATTGAAGAAATTAAAAAAATTACTGACAAGCCAATTGTTGCCGCTTTTAACACACATGTTCATGGCGATCATTGGCTGGGAAATCAAGCCATTTTAGAGGCCTACCCTAATGCAAAAATTTACGCACATCCGGCAATGATCGCCCAAGCCAAAGACGGCGCAGGCGATAGCTGGGTTGGCATCATGGATACTTCAACTGAAGGCTTATCAAAAGGTACGGTAGCCACTTACCCAACCGACGCAACAACGCACTTACAAGAAGTAAATGTTGCTGGTGAAACATTTAAAATTCACAACGACATCACTGGTGTTGCACATACCAACACTGACATTATGGTTGAGCATGTTGGTAGCAAAACATTATTCTTAGGTGATAATGATTTAATTCATCGCTTTGGTCGTTTTGATGGCACTTCTGATATGCATGGCAATATTAAAGCACTTGAGTATGCAATTGATCTTGGGTTAACTCATTATGTGCCTGGTCATGGCCCATCGGGCGATGCTAACAATGCAGTTAAACCATTTTTGGATTACTTGATCATTA
>CAJVCJ010000060.1 GCA_910595855.1 Candidatus Thioglobus vulcanius
TAATTGTACTCAACAACAACTTGGGAGAATGGTGCCAAGCATGTGCCGATCCATTAAGCGGTGGTGCCGGAAATTTTCCATTTGGCAGTCTTTTTTTCCAATCTTTAGTTGTGCCTTTTCCTTCTTTCCCATGGCAAGAAATACAATTCTGATTGAATGTTGTTTCTCCCAATGCCACACCGTCGGTCGCTTGTGCATTCGTATCACCACTGTCAAAACAACCTGTTAAAAATAACACGCTTGATAGAATAACTAACGTTTTCATAACTTATCCTTATTAAATAAAAAAATTAATGTCGGCCACGTCCGCCGCCCATGCCTTAACCCATGCCTTGACCCATGCCTTGACTAAAGTTCATATTATCAATAAATGTTTGTCTTTCTTGAGTCGACATAAGTTCCATGTTGTTACGATTCTCGTCTCTAAAGTTTAATCGATCTGAAGCTGACATTGATTGGAATAACGACCCTCTGTACGCATGATCTTCATGTAAATGATCAACACCTGTCACGTCTGCTTGTGCAATTTGCACACCTAAAACTAATGTCGATATTGCTAAAATATTATTTATTTTCATCATGCCTTCCTTTTTACTAAACTTGCTCAACTATAAACTGACCCATCATACCGGCATCCTCATGCTCCAGAATATGGCAATGAAACATATAAGGGTTAACACTATCAGCGTAGTCCACCATCTTAACTACAAACTTAAGACTTTTATCGCCATCAATGCGCACTACATCCTTATACCCTTGCTCATTTGACGGTACATTTGCACTACTACCATCACGTTCAATTACCCAAAAATGTGTTGCATGTATATGGAAATTATGCGCCATAGGCATGTTGTTCTTTACTTCCCATACTTCAACTTGATTAAGAGGGACTCTCTCGTCAATAACCGTCATGTCCATACTTGTACCATTGATTTGTAGTAGGCCAGAGCCAGCGCCATCTAGCACAAAAGACCGGGTAGGCGTATTACTATCATAAGAAAATTTAGTTAGTGCAGTTAATACACTGGGCATTGTAGTTATAGTTGTAACCAAAGGTTTGTCCACATTGATTTTCATTAACTCCGCGCCCGAATCTAAATCTTTTAAAATAAAACTTTGATCAGCGTTAGAAGTAAAATCAACCACAATTTCAGCACGCTCTGACGGACTTAGGCGCAAAGAAGTTAAACTAACCCCATTCTCTAAAAATGCATTATCAGTGGCAATTTGAGTGAAAGTCTTGCCTGTATCTAATACAAAATTATAAATCCTTGAATTAGAGGCGTTGAGTATTCGAAAACGAATTTGTTTTGCTTCCACGCTTACAAATGGAGTGATAACTCCATTAATCATAAACATATCCCCCTTGTAGCCATGCATTATTTCCATTGTACTAGGTGAGTAATCTAACTGCCCGCTACCGTCAAAAACTCTATCTTGAATTATCAATGGGATGTCATCTACACCATAAGTTTTGGGTAAATTTAATGTGTCACTCTCACTATCTTCAATAATAATAAGCCCTGCTAAGCCTTTATAAATATGCTGTGCAGTAGCACCCATCAAATGCGGATGATACCAATTTGTGCAAGATTTTTGCTTAACTGTATAAATCGCCTTCCAAGTATCTCCAGCCGCAATTTTTTGATGAGGACCGCCATCCATATCTGCTGGAACATGCATACCATGACCATGCATCGTAGTTTCTTCACCAAGATTATTAGTATAATTAATCTGCACATCATCACCATTACGCATGCGCAAAGTTGGTGCTAAATACTGATTATTTCCTCCAGTTACATCCGCACAATACGTGTCAGTCAACATGCCATCGAAAAAAGTATGCTGCCCTGGTCTAATATCCAAATCAAAGGTTTTTTTATTGTTGATAATTTCTGGATTTATCTCACTAGGAATTAATAACTGTTTAATAAACTTGGTTGGTACAGAAATTCCACTACTACTAACCATGTTTATACCGCCACCACCTCCACACCCTTTGAGCAGGAAAGCACCAGGAGCTACTAAGCTCGCAATCAAAAAATCTCGTCTTTTCATAATATCCTTTAATGTTAATAAATCTTTATAAAAACAAAGCCTGAAGATCATTTAAAAAATCAAAACCTTTTTTAGTTGGAATGATAACGCTCATGTTATCTTCAAGAAGCCCTATTGATTGAGCACGCTCAAGTTTACTCTTTATACAATCAACAGATTGTCCTGTTCTTGTCATAAATAGATCAGCCTTAAAACCATTTTTTAGCCTTAAGGCATTCAACATAAATTCAAATGATAAGTTATCCACTATTTCTATTGTTTTTTTTCCATCACCTAAATAATCCTTTGGTGACTTAGGTTTCATTGTTCTAAAAATTTTTCCTGTCTTGATATTGGTTATTTTTCCATGGGCACCTGCACCAATGCCGATATAGTCACCAAATTCCCAATAATTTACATTGTGCTTAGATGAAACTCTGCCAAAGGCTGACACTTCATAACGCTCAAACCCCTGTTGATTTAATAACTTAATACCTTGCTCACCCATGGACCATATGTCATCAGATTTTGGCAAAATTGGCGGAAATTTTGCAAACAGAGTGTTTGG
>CAJVCJ010000061.1 GCA_910595855.1 Candidatus Thioglobus vulcanius
TTGGTGGAGATGGCGGGGATCGAACCCGCGTCCGAAAACCTTCAAACAAAGAGTCTACATGCTTAGCTTGGTCAACTTGAGTTAGCCGCCTACCACCCGACCATCAGGGATGTAAGAAGCGATTTCAGAAGGTTTTAACCGAATTATCCTGAAAAAATAATCCTAGCGAGTCTGTAAACGGCCGCCATCTTAAAAATACAGACAATCTCTAAGGGGCGGTTAGCATTATGCTGCTAAAGCGTAGTTGTTTTCGTTTGCAACTATATTTTTAAAGCATATTTTTACGAGTTATCTTTATCCTCGGCATGCGTCCTTGAGATCCAACTCCTCGTCGAAGCCATGTCATCCCCTGGAGTGGGCATTATAACATTTTTTTACTGAATTGTCACTCTTGCAAATTTCCTCTTACCAACTTGATAGACAGCTGTACCTGTTTCAGGCTCAAAATTTCGATCAGATATTTTTTCACCTTCAATTTTAGCGGCACCATCTTTGATCATTCTAAAAGCATCAGAGGTTGAGTTAACCAGCCCAGCATCTTTTAATAAATTGGCGATTTTAATGCCGGCATCAAAGCTAAATTCTGGCATTTCATCAGGCACCTTGTTTTTAGCAAAGCGATTAATGAAATTTTGCTGCGCTTGTTTGGCAGCATCGGCATCATGAAAACGAGTGATAATCTCATCTGCTAAGCGAAATTTAATGTTTCGTGGATTTTCACCATTATCAACTTCTGCTTTCCATGAGGCAATTGCTTCTAATGATTCAAAACTTAGTAACTCTAGGTAGCGCCACATCAAGTCATCCGAGATAGACATGATTTTTCCAAACATATCATCTGGTGTATCGCTAATGCCAATGTAGTTGCCTAATGATTTACTCATTTTTTGCACACCATCTAGACCCTCAAGGATTGGCATAGTGAGAATCACCTGTGGTTCCATTTTGGCTTGTTTTTGTAGCTCTCTACCCATTAGTAGGTTAAATTTTTGATCTGTACCACCCAATTCAATGTCTGATTTAAGCGCAACAGAATCATATCCTTGAATGAGTGGGTAGAGGAATTCGTGGATTGAAATAGGCTTGCCAGATTTATAACGCTTTGAGAAATCATCACGTTCTAGCATTCTAGCAACAGTTTGTTGAGAAGCAAGCTGAATTAATTCAGCTGATGACATTCTACTCATCCACTCAGAGTTAAATACAACCGTAGTTTTGTCTTTATCTAGAATTTTAAATACTTGATCTTGATAAGATTGTGAATTTTCAAGTACTTGCTCTTGGGTGAGTGGCGGGCGTGTGGCGCTTTTCCCTGTTGGGTCACCAATCATGCCAGTGAAATCACCAATTAAGAATAATATTTCATGACCTAAGTCTTGTAGTTGTTTGAGCTTATTGATAAGTACAGTGTGGCCTAAGTGTAAGTCAGGCGCTGTTGGGTCAAAGCCAGCCTTAATACGTAGTGGTGTATTCTTAGCAAGCTTTTTATTTAACTCTTCGAGTGGCAATATCTCATCGGTGCCGCGTTGAAAAACGGCCAGTGTTTGTTCTATATTCATTTTTTTTAAATTTATTGTCTAATATGACCATCGCCTAAAACGATGTATTTTTGTGAAGTTAAGCCTTCCAGGCCAACAGGTCCGCGTACATGGAATTTATCAGTACTGATGCCAATTTCTGCACCAAGCCCATATTCAAAACCATCGGCAAAGGCAGTGGAGGCGTTGATCATTACTGACGAAGAGTCTACTTCAGTGATAAAACGTCGCCCTGATGTGTAATTTTCAGTGATGATCGACTCAGTGTGTCCTGAGCCGTGCTGCTCGATATGATCAATAGCATCCGACATGGTATTAACAATGCGAATAGAGAGAATAGCATCTAAGTATTCTGTATCCCAGTCTTCATCAGTGGCTGCAATAATTTGCTTTGAAAGTTGTTGAGTTTGAGGACAGCCTCTAAGCTCTACACCTTTAGCAAAGTACTCAGCAATAAGCTCAGGCAATATTCTGCCAGCTGCCGATGAGTGCACTAATAAAGTTTCCATGGCATTACACACACCATAACGACGAGTTTTAGCATTAAAGGCAACGCTAATGGCTTTTTGCGTGTCAGCATCTTTATCAATATAAGTATGACAAACACCGTGCAAATGTTTAATAACAGGTACCTTTGCAGTTTCGCTAATAGCTTCAACAAGCCCTTTTCCACCACGTGGAATGACAGCATCAATATAAGCACTTGCTTTAACCAGTTCTGAAACTGCTTCTCGATCAGTGGTATCGATTAATTGTACACAGTACTCGCTTAAGCCCGCATCAATTAGACCGTCTTTAACGCAAGCATAGAGTGCAAGGTTAGAATGGATGGCTTCAGAGCCACCACGCAAAATTGCACCATTGCCTGATTTTAGGCAAAGCGCCGCTGCATCGATAGTAACGTTTGGACGCGATTCGTAAATAATGCCCATGACCCCTAAAGGCACACGCATTTTTCCAATTTGAATGCCACTTGGTCGGAATTTTAAATCGGTAATTTCGCCAACTGGATCAGGTAAATTAGCGATTTGACTGAGGCTTTCAATAATGCCATCTAAACGCTGATCATCCAACATTAGTCGATCAATTAATGCACTTTCAAGACCTTTGTTTTTTCCATTTTCAAGATCTTTGTTATTGGCTGATAGAATGTTAACTCTATTTTCATCAATCTGTTTAGCAATATTTAATAAAGCGCTGTTTTTATCAGACGTGGTAGCGCATCTAAGCGATTTAGCGGCAGTTTTTGCATGCTTCCCTAATTCGATTATTAAGTTTTTTATTGAGCCCATTGATTTTTTCCTGCTAGGTTTAACAAAATTGTGTGTAATTCGTCTATTACATTAAGATTATCCATGCCTTTGATTGAGCGGTCAATACGTCCAAGCAATAATAATATTTTTTGCAATCGTTGATAAGGGTGACGCTTAAGAATATTAGTGATGATTGGTTTTCTTTTATTCCAAACTCGATGGCTTTGCAAAATAGCATTGATATCGTTGTTTTGGTGTAATTCAATAGACATATCGATGATATTTTTTATTTCTCGATAAAGTGAGCTGTTGAGCTGTATAGGCATAGCAGTATCACTCAAAAGCGTATTGTAGATTTTGCTTACCTGAGGGGCGTCGCCGAATAGTGCAGCATCAATTAAGCCGTAAATTGTGTATTTGGATTGCTCCTGAGCCTGCTCTAAAAAATCTTGAGTGTTGATCTTGCCATCAGGATAAGCCATTTTTAGTTTTTGAATTTCTTGCATGGAAGCTAGTAGGTTACCTTCAGTGTAAAAAGCAATGCTTTGAGCAACCTCTTTGTTTGATTGCAAGCCAGTGCTTTCCATGTGGTTGTTGATCCAGCCAATCAAATGATCATTTGATATTTCCCAGTGTTGGATAACACCCCCATATTGCTCAAGTGTTTTAAACCACTTACTTTTTTGTTGTGCTAAATCAAGCTTACCCGTTGAAATAATTAGCAAAATATCGCTAGGGATATTTCCAGCAAGAGTGGTTAACGCTTTAGATCCTTTGACGCCAATCTTTCCAGTTTTAAGTCTGCATTCAATAATGCGCCTAGGCGAAAACAAAGAAATATTGGCGATTTCGGCAGTGATCAGCCCCCAGTCGAAATTACCATCAATATCAAAACTGGTCTTTTCGTCAAAACCAGCTTGCTTGGCAGTCGACAGTATTGCACTTAGACTTTGATCAATTAATAGTGATTCTGCACCAAAAACAAAATATAAAGATTCGAGTTTGTTGGCAAGAGAGAGGTTAAGCGCTTCTGGCTTAATTCTCATTAAGTTTTGATAAGCGTCTGATTAATTTTTTGATAATGGTATTTCTTAATTGAGTGTAAGTTTCTTCAATTTGTAATCTATCTGCTTGAGAAGAATCTGCCATTTTTTTAAGGTGTGTTCTGGCCGTTAAATCTTGCGACAGCAATATTTTTTGATCAGCATTAAGAATTGTAATTGGGATAGCCAGAGTTAACGTATAACTATTAGCGGTATTGGTGGCTGTGTATGAAGCAGTTTGTTGCTTTTGAACTTCTGTACCAATCTTAATGGTTAGGTTTTGTACTGCCTCCTGGTTAAATCTTTTTCTCAGCTCACTAGCAAAATTGTTTGATTGTTCGCTCACAATAATTGCATTCAACTCAGTGTTTTTCACAGGTGTATGAAATCCGCACGAGCTTAATAGTGTGGTTGCAAGGATAACAGCTAATAGGTTTATTTTAGACATGGCAATCATTATTTTTGAATTTATTAAGTTAAGAATTATGACATAATTTGTATTTATTTGTTGAAAAACCTTGAAAAAACACCATTGGTTCATATCTAAGGGGCTGATAGGGTATAGTTACTCGTCTATTTTTTTATAATTTAAGTATTGATCCATGTTTAAAAATTTATTGTTATGGCTGGTATTAGGAAGCGTTCTTACGTCTATTTTTAGCCAATTCGAGACTATCGAAAAGAAAAGTGAAATTACTTATTCTGAATTTATTCAAAGTGTTAAACAAGGTGATGTCTCTGAAGTAACAATTGCGGGTAGCAACATTTCTGGTATTGGCGCTGGTGGCGGGCAATTTTCAACCTATTCACCTGGTGATTTAGGATTGATGGGTGATTTATTAGATAATGGTGTTAATGTTGTGGCAACACCGCCTGAAAAAGATGGATTTTTTAAGCAGTTAATTATCTCTTTAGCGCCAATTGTTTTATTAATCGCCGTTATTCTTTACACCATGAAAGGTGCTGGTGGCGCCATGGGTGGCAAAAACCCTATGAGTTTTGGTAAATCTAAGGCGCGTCTAATTCCTAAAGATGAGTCAAACGTGACGTTTGCAGATGTAGCAGGTGTAGATGAGGCTAAAGAAGATGTTGCTGAATTAGTCGACTTTCTGTCCAATCCAGGAAAGTTCACTAAAGTTGGCGGAAAAATTCCTAAGGGTGTTTTACTAATTGGCCCTCCTGGTACCGGAAAAACGCTTTTAGCCAAGGCTATTGCGGGTGAGGCTGATGTGCCATTTTTCTTTATCTCTGGCTCAGATTTTGTAGAAATGTTTGTGGGCGTAGGTGCCTCTCGTGTGCGTGACATGTTTGAACAGGCTAAGAAAAATGCACCATGTATTATCTTTATTGACGAAATTGATGCAGTTGGCCGTCAACGTGGTGCTGGTATGGGCGGTGGTCATGATGAGCGCGAGCAAACCTTAAACCAGATGTTAGTTGAGATGGATGGATTTGAAGGTTCGGAAGGTGTTATCGTAATTGCTGCAACTAACCGCCCAGATGTGCTTGATCCAGCGCTATTGCGCCCTGGACGTTTTGATCGCCAAGTAATGGTTGGTTTGCCAGATATTAATGGCCGTGATGCGATTTTAAAAGTACACATGCGTAAATTACCTATCGCCAAAAACGTTCAATCCGTTAGCATTGCTAAAGGTACACCAGGTTTTTCTGGTGCAGACTTAGCCAATTTATGTAACGAAGCTGCATTATTAGCCGCCGGAAAAAACAAAGAATTAGTTGGCATGCAAGAATTTGAAAAAGCCAAAGATAAAATCATGATGGGCGCTGAGCGCAAGTCGATGGCCATGGATGAATCTGAAAAAGAAATGACAGCTTATCATGAAGCAGGCCACGCGATTGTTGGTCGTTTGGTACCTGAGCATGATCCAGTTTATAAAGTTAGTATTATTCCTAGAGGAAGAGCGCTAGGTGTCACTATGTTCTTGCCGGAAAAAGATACTTACAGTATTTCTAGACGTAAATTAAATTCTCAAATTTCGTCACTATTTGGTGGTCGTCTTGCTGAAGAGCTGATGTATGGTGCTGACTCTGTTACCACGGGTGCGAGTAACGATATTGAGCGCGCAACAGAAATTGCCCATAAGATGGTTAAGCATTGGGGTATGTCAGATGTGCTTGGACCATTGGCTTATGGTGAAGACGATGGCGAGGTGTTTTTAGGTCGCCAAGTGACCAAGCATAAACATATTTCAGAAGATACATTTAAAGTCATCGACTCTGAAATTCGTAGAATTATTGATGTAAATTACCTAGTTGCGAAAAAAATTCTAGAAGATAATAAAGATATTCTGATTGAGATGACCAAAGCTTTAATGGAATTTGAAACCATCGATAAAGAGCAAATTGACGACTTAATGAATAGAAAGCCAATTAGAGAGGCAGCTGTTGTTGTAGACTCTGAAGTAGTGTCAACTGAACTTGGCAGAGGTGGCGATGTCACAGAAGATGACAATGATTCAGAAGATCAGCCAGTTGATGGAAATCCTCAGGTTGTTTAATATCTAGCGATAGTCGTTATGGGCAAAATGTCCTTTAAAAATCCTTTAATTATGGGTGTGTTAAATGTCACCCCTGATTCTTTTTCTGATGGTGGTCAACACTTTGATCCGGCGCTTGCTATTGTAAGCGCTCAGCGCATGGTTCTTCAAGGTGCCAATATTATCGATGTTGGTGGCGAGTCTACGCGACCAGGCGCTAAACCCGTTAGTGAGATTGATGAGTTGAATCGTGTTATTCCAGTTATTAAGGCGTTATCTACTCAGATAAACGTACCCATTTCAATAGACACTTCAAAACCACAAGTCATGAAATTAGCCGTAGAGGCTGGTGCTAGTATTATTAACGATGTTAATGCGTTACAGGCTGATGGTGCGTTGGAAATGGCATTGTCATTGAATGTAGACGTGTGTTTGATGCACAAACAAGGAGTGCCAGCTACCATGCAGGCTAATCCAGCTTATGGCGATGTTATCGAAGAAATTAAACATTTTTTTGAGCAACGGATTGATGCTTGTGAGCAAGTAGGCATCTCTAGAAGTAAAATTATTTTAGATCCTGGCTTTGGTTTTGGAAAAACACTCGAACATAATTTAGAGATATTACGTCGCTTTCATGAGTTTAAGAGCTTTGATCTGAGGCTGCTTGCCGGACTTTCTAGAAAATCAATGATTGGTCTTATACTGAACGATAGAGATGTTGAAAGCAGAGTGGTCGGTAGTGTGACAGGCGCTATAATAGCGGTTCAAAATGGGGCGAATATTGTGCGAGTTCATGATATCCTTGAGACTAAAGATGCGCTACTAATAGTGCAAGCAACCAGTGGAGATAAAATTGGCTAATTATTTTGGTACAGATGGTATTCGAGGCGAAGTGGGTGTTGAGCCTATTACTGCAGATTTTTTCTTAAAACTAGGCTGGGCAGTTGGCTCAGTTTTGTCAGAACAAGGTAAGGCTAGTGTTGTGATTGGTAAAGATACTCGTGTATCAGGCTATTTATTTGAATCAGCATTAGAAGCAGGGTTTTTGTCTGCTGGCGTTGATGTGGGTTTATTGGGTCCAATGCCTACACCGGCCATTGCCTATTTAACACAAACTTATAATGCCAGCGCTGGTGTTGTGGTTAGTGCTTCGCATAATCAATTCCAAGATAATGGCGTTAAGTTTTTCTCTGCCAAGGGCCTTAAGTTAAGCGATACAGATCAAGCAAAAATTGAGCAGAAATTATCTGAACCAATGGTTAGTGTCAGTTCTGAAAAAATTGGCAAAGCTTATCGATATGAGCAGCCACTTGGACGGTATATTGAATTTTGTAAATCTACTTTTGATCGTTCGGTTAATTTAAACAATCTTAATTTGGTGATCGATTGCGCTAATGGCGCCACTTATCACATTGCTGAGAATGTTTTTTATGAGTTGGGTGCCAATGTTAATATTATCAACAACACACCAGATGGCTTTAATATTAACAAAAATTGTGGCGCTACTGATACTAAGCATTTGCAACAGGTTGTACTTGAAACTGGTGCTGATTTAGGCATTGCTTTTGATGGTGATGGTGATCGCTTGATGATGGTTGATCACATGGGTAATATGATCGATGGTGATCAACTGGTGTTTATTGTCGCTAAAGCTTGGAAGTCTCAGAATCGATTGACCAATAATAGTGTTGTTGGCACCAAAATGACTAATCTGGGCATGCGCCATGGATTGCGAGATTTAGATATTCAATTTATTGAAGCAGATGTTGGCGATCGTTACGTCATGGAAGAGATGAAAAGCCATGGTGCTATTTTAGGTGGTGAAGGTTCGGGACATATGATCTGTTTAGATAAGACCACCTCAGGTGATGGTATTGTGGCAGCATTACAAGTCCTAGAGGTGCTTGTTAAGAGCCGAGTTAAGCTTGCAGAATTAGCAAACGACATGGTGAAATACCCACAAGTATTAATCAATGTTAAAACCAAAGAAAAAGTTAATCTTGATAATCATCAGTCATTAACAGCAGCAACCAAAGAGGTTGAAGCGATATTGGGCGATGAAGGGCGCGTGTTGATTCGAGCTTCTGGTACCGAGCCGCTGATTCGAGTTATGGTGGAGGCTAAAAATGCTAGTATCACTCAACAATGTGCTGAAAAGTTAGCTGACACGCTGCGCTAATGAGTTTTGACACTACTAGCCTAGTGCTGGTTGGGTTGATTTTTTTATGGGCAGGCTTTGTTCGTACTGGTCTTGGTTTTGGCGGTGCAGCATTAGGCTTGCCATTAATGTTGTTAATAGGCGGCAGTCCAGTTTATTGGCTGCCTATTATCGGCATACACCTGCTTTTTTTCTCGTCGCTAACGCTATTTAAATCAATAAAAAAAGTTGATTGGCAATATTTAAAGCATTCATTGTTATGGATCATTCCTCCTACACTTATTGGTGTTGCTGGCTTATTAAGCTTGCCAGATCTTGTTGTTATTGTCTTTATTTATTCAATTACCATCTTTTATGCAATCACTTGGATTTTTGAGAAAAAAATTACATCGCACAAGCCTTGGGTAGATAAATTATTATTGATTTTAGGCGGCTATGTAGCGGGCACTTCTTTAACAGGCGCGCCACTTATTGTGGCGGTATATATGCGCCATGTCACTAAAGAATATTTGCGCAATACCTTGTTTGTGCTTTGGTTTATTTTGGTCAGTATTAAAATGGCTACTTTTGTAGCTATGAATGTGGCCATCGATTGGCAGTTTTCGCTTGCCTTAATTCCTGTTGCCGCCATTGGGCATGTTATTGGCATTAGGGCGCATCAAAAAATTATTGAAAATGATCAGCTATTTAAAAAATGGGTGGGAAGTGCCTTATTGTTAATTAGCTCATTCGGGTTATTGAAAGTAGTTTTGAGTTAAAATCAGTGCTATGAATGAATATGTCTTAATTTTAGTGAGTACGATCTTGGTTAACAATTTCGTCTTGGTGAAGTTTCTAGGATTGTGCCCTTTTATGGGGGTTTCAAAAAAGGTAGAAACTGCAATTGGCATGGGCTTTGCAACGACTTTCGTGCTTACTTTGGCGAGTGTTTCGAGTTATTTAATCAATACTTATATTTTGATTCCATTTGATATGGAGTATTTAAGAACCATCGCTTTTATTGTTACTATCGCCGGTGTGGTTGGTTTTACTGAATTAGTGGTTAATAAAACCTCCCCAGTTTTACATCAGTCTTTAGGTGTATTCTTGCCATTAATTACCACCAACTGTGCTGTACTAGGTGTGGCGTTATTAAATGTTAACCAAGATAATGGATTTTTAGCATCGGCTGTATATGGATTTGGCGCAGCTATTGGCTTTTCATTTGTTTTAGTGTTGTTTTCAGCGATTCGTGAGCGCATCGATACGGCAGATGTTCCTGCTGCATTTAAAGGTGCACCCATTGCGCTCATTACTGCTGGATTAATGTCAATGGCCTTTATGGGATTTATTGGATTAGCTTAGAGATGACATCGATCATTATTTTATCCATGCTCACATTGATTCTAGGTTTAATTTTGGGCTATGCTGCTATTCGATTTAAAGTCAAGGGTAATCCTTTGGTGAATCAAATTGATGCGATCTTACCGCAGACGCAATGTGGTCAATGTGATTTCCCGGGTTGTCGTCCATATGCTGAAGCGCTAGCCAAGGGTGAAGCTCAAATTAACCAATGTCCGCCTGGCGGCCAAGAGGGTGTAGATGCATTGGCAGAGCTGCTTAATGTTGAAACTTTATCTTTGGATGCCGAGCACGGAGAAACTAAACCCGATCATGTTGTTTATATAGATGAAGAGCTTTGTATTGGCTGTACGTTATGCATTCAAGCCTGTCCTGTTGATGCATTTGTGGGTGCTTCAAAGGTGATGACAACAGTGATCGCTGAAGAATGCACAGGTTGTGACTTGTGTATCCCTGTTTGCCCAGTTGATTGTATTTATGTTAGAGAGGCTGAGCCAACACTATCGACATTTGTGCCAAAACATCCAGTTGGTGCACATGCTTAGTAAAGGTTTTTCTGGTGGCGTGATCATTGACAATCCATATCCAGTTGACCAGGTTGATATTATTCAGGCACCATTGCCTAGTAGGGTGGTATTGCCACTTCAGCAGCGTATGGGTGAAGAGGCAAAGCCCTGTATTGAGATTGGGGATAAGGTGTTAACCGGGCAAATTATTGCCCAGACAGAGGATATTTTTTGTGTGCCAATTCATGCATCTATTTCTGGCACAGTTGTATCTATTGATCAACAGTTAATTCCGCATAAATCAGGCTTAAAATCAAATTGCATTACCATTGAGTCTGATGGTCAAGATGAATGGATTGACACGCAAGGTTGTGGCTCAGACTTCTTGCATTGTGACCGTCAAACCATGATTGACTATATTCAACAGTCAGGCATTGTCGGTCTTGGTGGTGCGGGTTTTCCTTCGCATGCTAAATTACATAAAGCACTCGATTGCCATACTTTAATTATTAATGGCACTGAATGTGAGCCGGGCGTGATGTGCGATGATGCATTGATGCAAAATTACCCAAGAGAAGTAATTCGTGGCGTAGAAATCCTTTTACATATTACTGGTGCACAAAAGGCTATCATTGCCATTGAGGATGATAAGCAAGAAGCTTATCAATCCTTGTTAATGTTTAATCATAATAGTAGAATTGAACTTGTTCAGATTCCAACAAAATATACTTCTGGTGCTGAAAAGCTTTTAATTAAAGCATTGCTAGATATAGAAATTTCATCAGGTGGATTTGCAGCGGACAAAGGCGTTGTTTGTCAAAATGTTTCTAGCACTAAGGCTATTTATGATGCTGTTATTGAGAAACGACCTTTGGTTTCTCGTATTGTGACAGTAAGTGGAAATGCATTAGCGCCAATTAATGTTGAGGTTAGATTGGGCGCCTCTTTTGATCATATTATTAGTCTTGCTAAGGTCAACAATAAAGAGCATGATTATCGTATGGGCGGCATGATGATGGGTGTTGATATTGAGTCAACTAGCCTGCCTATTTGTAAAATAACTAACTGTATTTTTGTTAATAATAAGACAATTAAACCGCAACCAAAAGAGTGTATTCGTTGTGGTAATTGTAATATTGCTTGTCCAGTTGGGCTTTTGCCTCAGCAATTATATTGGCACGCTAAAAGTGAAAATATTGACAAATGTATGAATTACAATCTAATGGATTGTATTGAGTGTGCTTGTTGTAATTATGTGTGTCCAAGTGATATTGATTTGGTGAATTATTTTTCATTTGCTAAAGCATTGCACAAAAAACAAACACTAGATCAGCATAGAATTGACATTGCCAGAGAGCGTTTTGAATTTAGAGAGCATCGACTTGAGCGCAATAAGAGGGAGCGTAGCGAGATGATGGCTGCTAAGAAAAAAGCACTCAAAGAAAAAATGGCCAAAGACAAAGATAAAGGTAATACGCAAAAGGATAAAATTGCTCAAGCAATGGCGCGGATTAAAAAAACAAAGGAAGATAATGCATAGCACAGGCTTAAATACCAATCAAATCATGAGGCAGGTGATTTACGCATTAATTTTAGGTGTGAGTGCATCCTATATCTTTTTTGGCTGGGGCGTGGTTATTCAAATATTACTTGGTGTGATTTCGGCATTGGCTGTTGAATCTATTTTTGTTGCACTGCGTGGACGTAAGGTAGTAGAGTCTATTAGTGATGGCTCCGCCGTATTGACAGGTATTTTATTGGCTATTTCTATTCCGGCCATTGCGCCGTGGTGGGTGGTAGTTGTGGGTGTGGCATTTGCTATTATTTTTGGCAAACAATTGTATGGTGGTCTGGGTAATAATCCATTTAACCCTGCTATGCTAGGATATGCTTTTTTGTTAATTTCATACCCTTTACAAATGACCACCTGGCCAGCAGATTTTTTAAGTTTTAATCAGGCTATCGAGGTGATATTCCAATTGCTGTATTTTGATGGTTTGAGTGGTGCAACACGATTAGATGATGTTAAAACCAGCCTTTCTTTAGGGCGTGAGCTAACAACATTACAAATACATTCTAGCGCACAAGCGTGGATTAACGCAGGATTTTTGATAGGCGGTATGTATCTGCTGGCACGTAAAATTATTTCCTGGCATATTCCAATGGCATTCCTGTCAGGTATTTTAATTATGGCAGTATTAATTTCAATGTTTGATTCTCAGCAGCATTTACCTATACAAAATCATTTAATGCTGGGAGGTACAATGTTGGGTGCATTCTTTATTGCAACTGATCCAATTTCTGCCAGTACCACGCCAAAAGGGCGATTAATTTATGGATTTTTAATTGGTGTCATGATTGTTATTATTCGCACTTTTGGTGGCTATCCTGAAGGTGTTGCTTTTGCAGTTTTATTGCTTAACATGATGGTGCCTTTGATTGATTATTACACTCAGCCCAAAGTATTTGGACGATCATGATTAAAGCAATTTTAAAATCAGGCGCCTTGCTATTTGTCTTTACTATGGTTAGCATATTCTTTGTAAATTGGACGCAAAATAGCACGTACGATAAAATTCAATACAACGAAGAGCAGTTATTAATTTTACGTTTAGGTGAGTTGGTTTCAGGCTATGACAATGATATTTTGCAAGATAAGTACAGTAAAGAAATAAGCCTTCATGGTGTTCAGCAAAAAATCAATATATACCCTGCAAAGCGCAATAAAATAATTTTTGCTTATTTGATTGAGCATACTTATCCAAATGGATATAGTGGAAATATTCGCTTATTAACAGGTGTGACTATTGAGAAAAAGCTGCTTGGTGTGCGTGTTATTGCACATAAAGAGACACCAGGCTTGGGCGATAAAATTGAAACTAAAAAATCCAATTGGATTGAACAATTCAGTGGATTGTCTTTATCTAATCCACAAAAAGACCAATGGAAGGTAGTGCGCGATGGCGGCGTCTTTGATAGTTTTACGGGCGCTACAATCACCCCTAGAGCAATTGTTACTGCTAGCTATCAGGTGCTAGAATTATTCACCCAGCAGTTACATCTCGTTAAAGAAAAATAATCCATGTTATTAAGTGAATTTGATTTTGATTTACCGAAGCGGCTCATTGCTCAGAATCCACCCGAAAGAAGAACAGACTCGCGACTACTCGTTGATGATGAAACAATTGTTGATGCTAATTTTCATCAAATATTTAACTTTCTTAAGTCGGGTGATTTATTGGTGATGAATAATACGCGTGTTATTCCAGCGCGTTTATTTGGCCATAAAGAATCCGGCGGAAAAGTAGAAATTATGATCGAGCGCTTGCTTAATGACAAGCAAGTTTTGGCAATGATTAAAGCTAGTCGAGCACCAAAAATTGATAGTTTTATTACTCTTGAGAATGGCGATAAGGCGCAGATACTTAGCAAGGAAAATGGCTTTTACACACTTGACTTTGTGACTGATTCATTGCTTGATTTACTCGATAAGGTAGGTCACATACCTTTGCCACCCTATATTGAACGTGATGATGAGAAAGATGATTTGGAGCGTTATCAAACAGTATTTGCACGCAAAGAAGGTGCTGTTGCAGCGCCAACAGCAGGGTTGCATTTTGATGATGATTTAATTGCTCAATTGGCACAACAAGGCGTTGACCATACATTTGTTACCTTGCATGTGGGTGCTGGTACTTTCCAGCCAGTTAAGGCTGACAAAATTACTGACCATAAAATGCACAGCGAATATTTTGAAATTGATCAGTCTACAGTGGATAAAATTAATCGAACAAAGGCTAATGGTGGGCGCATTATTGCAGTAGGTACAACAGCAGTAAGATCTATAGAATCGGCAGCTAAGAGTGGCCAATTAAAATCAACAAAAGAAGAGACAGATATCTTTATTTATCCAGGCTATAAGTTTAAGGTGGTTGACATGCTAATTACTAATTTTCATTTGCCAAAGTCTTCACTACTAATGTTGGTGAGTGCGTTTATCGGTCGAGATAGAATGTTTGAAATATACAAACATGCCATTAAAAATGATTATCGGTTTTTTTCTTATGGGGATGCTATGTTATTGGAGAATAAGTCATGATCTATGAAAATGAACTAATCACACTGGAAATTGAGGTCAGTGAAATTCCCTGGGTAAAAGTATTTACCAAGCGAAAAATTAAAGAATTTAGCGAGTGTACGGTAGAAGAAAAATTAGAAATTTTTCGAATTATTGATATGACTGAAAAACTAATGTTGAGTTATTTCAAGGCAGATAAGATTAACATTGCTTCATTTGGAAATATGTTGCCGCATGTTCATTGGCATATTATGGCTCGCTTTGAAGCTGACAGCTATTTTCCTGAGCCCATGTGGGGATCTAAGCAACGAGAATCGGTGTTAAGCTTGCCTAATTTTGAGATATTCTATACAAAACTAAGGGAAATTTTATGAATCAATTAGAAGATCAAGCGCAATTAGATGTAATAAAACAGAATAAAGATGCATTGTTAATTCTATTTGGCGGCGCACATTGTGGTGTTTGCCAAACCATTAAGCCACAAATTTACGATAAATTTTCTACTAAATTTCCAGATTTGGAAATGGTGTATATTGATTGTGAACAACTACAAGAGACATGTGCACAACACGGTGTGTTTTCTTTGCCTGTGGTTCAAGTGTTCTTTATGGGTCAAAAGTTTATTGAAAAAGTTCGTGGATTCTCATTGTTAGAATTAGAGCAAGAAATCAACAAAACCTACGAAAAAATGAACAGCTAAATGTTTGCCTTAATCTTGTCTAATGTTGGCACCTGAAGGTTAAATTCGTTTGCTAATGTTAACGCCCTATTAAGCCTTGCTGGCGCAGATCTACCCATGCAGCCATGATTTAAATCCCCCTCAAAGGCTTTAATCATGCCTCGCTCTAGTTGATCCTCACTAAAATATTGTCCGGTCAATTGAGATTGTAAGGTGAGTACATCTTTCGATACGTCACGCATCAGTGTTAAGTGTTGATTACGTAAGTCGTCCACATTGGTACCCGGCTCAAGTGCTAAGCCTGAAATATTAGTGGTTAAGATGTATAGATTTTTTAATACTAATTCGAACAGTAGTGCGTTGACATCTGCCACTACATGAGCAGGAATGTCGATCAAAGCTAAAGAATCGACTAATATTTGAGCTTTTTCGCCATAAGCAGGTGAGGATATTAATACTTTAGAGTCCATACCTTTTTTCTTTTCAAACCATACTGAAATAACCGTTGGATTTGTAAAGTCATGCGCCGCCCAATCTCTTGGTAGAAGCTCATTTTGCATCATTGCAACACGATCTTTCCATTGTGTTGGGATAGTTTGTAGGGCTGTTTGTAAATCAACTTCACCAGTACATACTAAGATTAATTCTGGATCAATGGTGTCTGCTAATTCATCAATGTCAGTCTCTCGAGTTATTGGATAGACTGGGTAGTTATTCTTTAAAAAGCTGCGTGCAAAAACACTACCTAATTCTCCAATACCTAGAACAACAATTGGTTTTTTCATTTTAGCAATTCCACTAAAGTTGACCCCATGGTTGCAGGTGTAGGTGATATTGCCACGCCAGCTGCTTCAAGTGCTTTTATTTTATCTTCTGCCTTGCCAGTGCCGCCACTAATAACAGCGCCTGCATGTCCCATGCGCTTGCCTTTAGGGGCGCTAAGACCAGCAATGTAGGATACGACTGGCTTGGAAACATTTGATTGAATGAATTCAGCTGCCTCTTCTTCAGCAGATCCGCCAATTTCACCCACCATAATAATGGATTGGGTTTGTTCGTCAGCTTCGAACAAGGTCAGGCAGTCAATAAAATTCATGCCTTGAATTGGATCGCCACCGATACCAATACAAGTGCTTTGACCTAGACCGGCAAGTGTAGTTTGGTGAACTGCTTCATAGGTTAAAGTGCCTGAACGTGACACTACACCAACACTACCTGCTTGATGAATATTGCCAGGCATAATGCCTAATTTGCACTCATCAGGTGTAATTACGCCAGGACAATTTGGACCGATTAAGGTAGAGTTTGAGTCTTGTAAGATTGCTTTAATCTTAAGCATATCCTGAACAGGGATGCCTTCTGTAATACAGGCTATAACCGGCATTTCAGCCTCAATTGCTTCAATAATTGAGGCATAAGCGAAACGTGGCGGCACGTAAATCATAGTAGCATTCGCACCTGTTTCGGCCATAGATTCTTTGACTGAGTTGAATACAGGCAAGTCTAAATGCGTTTGGCCGCCTTTCCCAGGAGTAACACCACCAACAAATTGAGTACCATAGGCAATCGATTGTTCAGAGTGAAATGTACCTTGTTTTCCGGTAAAGCCTTGGGTGATAACTTTAGTGTTTTTATTGATTAGTACACTCATGCTGAAGCCTCCTTTGACAATGCTACAATTTTGATCGCCGCCTTAGTTAAATCAGCTTCAGTGTGTATGTCTGCATTTGAATCATCTAAAAGTTTTAGTCCAGCTGCAGCGTTAGTACCTTCTAGGCGAATTACAATTGGCAAGTTAAGACCAACATTTTCAATGGCTTGTAATATGCCTTGTGCAATTAAATCACAACGCACAATACCGCCAAAGATATTCACCAAAATGCCAGCTACATTTTTTTCTGTTTGAATTAATTCAAAAGCCTTTGCAACACGTTCAGCCGTTGTGCCACCACCCACATCTAAGAAATTTGCAGGCGAGCCACCATGATGTTCAATTAGGTCCATAGTGGCCATTGCCAATCCTGCACCATTCACCATACAACCAATCGTACCATCGAGAGAAATATAGTTAAGTTGATACTTGCTGGCTTCGTTTTCTTTTTGATCTTCTTGTGACGTATCGCGAAGCGCTAGAATATCTTCATGGCGATATAAGGCGTTATCATCAAAGTCAATTTTTCCGTCAAGAGCGATTAAGTTGTTATCTGTGGTGGTAATTAATGGATTAATTTCAATTAAGCTAACATCCTTACTGATGAAAATTTCATACAAGCCCATAAGGGTTTCAACAAATTGATCTGCTAAAGATGCTTTTAGGTCGAGTTGGTGGGCGATTAAAACGCAATCATCTGACTTTAATGTGCCTAATGGATCAACGCCAAATTTAATGATCTTATCAGGCGTTTCGCTGGCAACTTTTTCAATATCCATGCCACCTTCAGTTGAGGCTAGAATGGTAATTTTTTGAGTTTGACGATCGACCAACAAGCCTAAATATAATTCACGCTCGATGTTCTGTCCGCCTTCAATAAGTAGTTGACTAATAGGAAGGCCTTTATTGTCAGTTTGTGGCGTAATTAAACGAGCACCGAATAATTGATTGCACGCAGTTTCAACTTCTTCAATTGAGCGACACAAAATAACACCACCACCTTTACCTCGTCCACCAGCATGAACTTGTGCTTTTACTACCCATATGTCGCCACCCAAATCAGCACAAGCTTTGCTTGCTTCTGCCATAGTGCTAATAAGTATGGCTTCCGGAGTTTTGATGTTAAATTGTCTAAATAAGCCTTTAGCTTGGTATTCGTGTATGTGCATGAAAAAGTGCGTAAAATAAGATGCTTAAATTTTACACTTAATAGGTTAAAAGATGGCGTATTACTCTACCAGTCAATTCAAGAATGGCTTAAAACTAATATTAGACGGCAATCCTTGTTCAATTATTAATAATGAGATTCGCAAACCTGGCAAAGGTCAAGCCTCTAACCGCGTGAAATTAAAAGACTTGATTACTGGAAAGACCTTGGAAAAAACCTTCAAATCTGGAGAGTCTGTTGAGGGTGCAGATGTGATGGAGCTGGATATGCAATATTTGTATAACGATGGCAATGAGTGGAATTTCATGGATCCAAATAACTTCGATCAATTTGTGATTAACGATAACAACATGGATGATGTCAGAGGGTATTTGGTTGAGCAAGATATGTGCGTTGTTACACTTTGGAATGATAATCCAATTTCAGTCACACCACCAAATCATGTCACCTTGGAAGTGGTTGATACAGATCCAGGGCTTAAGGGAGATTCTGCAGGTACAGGTGGAAAGCCGGCGACTATGAATACTGGCGTAGTTGTGCAAGTGCCATTATTTATCGGTATTGGCGAGAAAGTGAAAGTTGATACTCGTACCAATGAGTATGCAGGTCGCTCTTAATTGCATTACAGAACCTTCATTATTTTTTGTTAGATAACACTCGCATAGTCTTACTATGTTTCTTGTGATCTTTCTCAATAATAAAGCCTATTGCTTGGCAATTAATTTATGACAGCATTCTCCAATTTTTTGCTGAAACAAAAAGCAGGTGTTTTACAAAAAATACGTCAATTTTTTGATGATCAAGCAGTGCTTGAAGTGCAAACGCCATCCCTGCTTGATGTGCCTGTTACTGATGTTTATATTGATAGTATTAGCATGCAAGTAAATGAAGCTATTGAAGCAAAAACTCAATTTTTGCACACCTCGCCAGAGTTGGAAATGAAGAAGCTCTTGTCACAAGGTAGTGGAGATATTTATCAAATTTGCCAGGTATATCGAGACAATGAACAAGGCTCTCAAAATTTTAATGAATTCACTATGTTGGAGTATTATCGCCTAGATTTCGATAGCCATCAGTTGATGGATGAAGTAGCCACCCTAATTAAAACATTAGGCGTTAAGGGTGAGACACATAAGCTTTCTTATGCACAGGCTTTTGAGCAGTTTGCACATATTGATATTTTGAATAGTAGTTTTGATGCGTTAAAAGTTATCGCCAAATCTCATCAACTGAGTGTTGATTTTGATTGGATTGAAGATTTACAGATTTTTTTGTTTACTGCACTGTGCGAGCCAAAATTAGAGCAATTTCCTATTTGCTTTATTTATGACTATCCGGCTGAGCAAAGCGCATTATCCAAGGTAGAAAAGGGTGTTTCTCGTCGTTTTGAATTGTATTTATCAGGCGTGGAAGTGGCGAATGGTTATGATGAGTTGCAAGATGCATCTGCATACGAGAAAATCTTTAATCGTGAAAACGATAAACGCAGGTGTTTGAATAAGTCTTTTCTAGCGGCTGACACAAGCTTCTTGCAGCAATTAAAAAGACCCTTGCCCCAGTGTTCTGGGGTTGCTATTGGTATTGATCGATTGATCTCTCAAATTGCCTAAATCCGATTAAAATAGGGTTGTTTTTTATCTTGAAACTTTTACATAATAATGATTAAGTTTGCCTTTCTAATTCTTCTTGCTTGTATGCCAGTTCAGGCATTGCAAATATTGCAATCTGAAGGTGACAATAAAATTATTAAGCATCAGTCAAAAATAATTGAAGAGTCTAGCGAATTATCAAGTGATTTGCTGTTTACTAAGCTTGAAAAATCAGCCAAAAGTGGCGATGCAAGATCTCAATTTAGTTTGGCCAATATGTACCATAATGGTATTGGTGTTAAAACTAATGAAAAGCTTGCATTCTATTGGTATACACGTGTGGCCGACCAAGGGTTTGCTAGTGCACAATATAACATTGCCAGCGGTTATTATCATGGTATTGGCACTACTACCAATTTAAATAAAGCTTTTCATTGGTATGAAAAAGCTGCTGAACAAGATTTTATCTTAGCGCAATATAATTTAGCAGTGATGTATCGTAAAGGTGAAGGCACCGAAGTTGATAACAAAGAGGCCTTTCGTTGGTATGAGAAGGCTGCTCAATCAGGTCTTAGTATTGCAGAGGTGACATTGGGCACATTGTATCAGCATGGTATTGGTGTTGATCAAAGTGACGCATTGGCACAAATTTGGCTTCTTCGTGCTGCCACCCCCTCCAACCCTGAAGCACAGTTTCGTTTAGCTGAGTTTTATCAACAGAATGGCAATTATTCACAGGCAGTTTTTTATTATCGAAAGGCGGCTGATCAAGGCTATGTTAGCGCTCAATTTGCTTTAGCGACCAGCTTGCTTGAGGGGCTTGGCGTTATTAAGAATGAGACCAAGGCTCAGAGATTATTTTTAAATGCAGCAGAAGCAGGACATGCTCAATCTCAATTCCAACTTGGAAAATTATTCTTAAAACAAGATAGGGTGTTGGCAGCGCGCATGTGGCTAGGTAAAGCTAGCAGTCAATCATTTGATTTAGCAACAGTATTGTTGTCAGATATAGACAACATTGAGCAATCAAATAAAGAAGCACCAGAATTAGAACTGGTTGAATTCTCCCAGCCAAGTGATAAGTCAGATAACAAAAAAATAGAAACTATTACCCCTGTCATTAATTTAACAGATGAAATTTTAAGCGGTTTAAAAAGACAATTCATTCAAAAGCCAATAACGGTTATTCCAGACCAGCAGCAAATTCTAGATTCGTTAAACAGTAATATTGGAATGTTGAATAATATTGAAAAACTGGCTGTTAGCGCCCAACAAGGCAATCCAATTGCACAGCATAATTTAAGCACTTTATATAGTATTGGGGAATTGGTAGCCAAAAATGATCGCAAGGCGTTTCTATTAATGCAACAATCGGCCAATCAAGACATGGCAAGCTCCCAGGCTGCTTTAGCTATGATGTATGCCAAAGGCATGGGTGTTGAGCCTAATTATAAAAAAGCTTATTATTGGGCGAGTATTTCAGCACGCAATGGTAACGCCGAAGGTCAGGAATTTTTATTATATTTAGTGAGTGGCACTCTTTAACTGTGGCTGCTAAAACTCAAAATTTTTGGGAAAGACTTAGTTTAGAAGAGATGAGTCGAACACAGTGGGAGTCTTTATGTGATAGCTGTGGTCGGTGTTGCTTGCACAAGTTAGAAGACGAAGATACGGGTGATATTCATTTTACTGATGTCGTTTGCCACTATATGGATAAAAAAACTTGCCAATGTCCACATTACGAAACTCGCCAAGAGTATGTTCCTAGCTGTCTAACCATTTATCCAGATTGGGGAGAGAAGTTCAACTGGCTGCCAAATACTTGTGCCTATCGATTATTACATGAAGGAAAACCTTTATTTGATTGGCACCCATTAATTAGTAAAGATCCTGAATCTGTGCATGCTGCTGGTATTTCAGTGCGGGGTAAAACATTTTCTGATGATCAGGTTGATGACGATGACCTTCAGATGTACATTGTTGATTGGGTGAAATAATGATAAGAGTATTTTTTTTATTTATCACGCTAACTAGCGCTTCGTGGGCAGATTGGCCACATGAGAATATATCTCAGGCAGTTTTTGCACAGTCGGTGGTCGATAGACAGCCTGTGGAGATAATGACTGAAGCAGATGATTCTTTAGGTAAAATCTACTTCTATACTAATATACGTAATTTAACCGGCGATCGTATTACTCATCGCTGGACTTATAAAGACAAAGTAAAGGCAACGATTAGTTTTAAAATCAAAGGCGATCGTTGGCGCGTATGGTCAAGTAAGAATATTTGGCATACTTGGACAGGTTTGTGGACGGTTGAAGTTGTCGACCAAAATGACAAGATCTTATTAGTAAAAACAATTAATGTTGAAAAAAAAGCATTGTAAATAGTGCAAAAAGGAAGAAAAATGGATAAAGTAGTATTAGCCTATTCGGGCGGATTAGACACAAGTATTATTGTTAAATGGTTGCAAGACACCTATCAGTGTGAAGTAATCACTTTTACCGCTGATATTGGCCAAGGCGAAGAGGTTGAGCCTGCACGTGCCAAAGCTAAAGCAGCTGGTGTTGATCAAATTTTTATTGAAGATTTACGTGAAGAATTTGCACGTGATTTCGTCTTTCCAATGTTTAGAGCCAATGCAATTTATGAGGGTGAATATTTATTAGGCACTTCAATTGCACGTCCGTTAATTTCCAAGCGTTTAGTAGAGATTGCACGTGAAGTAGGTGCTGATGCAATTTCTCATGGTGCTACTGGTAAGGGTAATGATCAAGTGCGTTTTGAGCTTAATGCCTATGCAATTGATGCGCACATTCAAGTGATTGCACCATGGCGTGAATGGGATTTATCTTCTCGTGAATCATTAATGAATTTTGCAGAAAAACATGGCATTGAAATTGATTATCAAAAGCAAGATAAAAAATCACCGTATTCTATGGATGCTAATTTACTCCATATTTCTTATGAAGGTGACATCCTAGAGGATCCATGGGCTGAGCCAGAAGATGACATGTGGCGTTGGACAGTTTCTCCTGAAAATGCACCTGACAAAGCTGAATACATTGAACTAAGCTATGACAAGGGTGACATTGTTGCGATTGATGGCGAAAGCATGAGTCCTGCAACGGTAATGGAAGTGTTGAATCAACGTGCTGGTGCACATGGTATTGGTCGTGATGACATTGTTGAAAATCGTTTTGTTGGCATGAAGTCACGTGGTTGTTATGAAACACCAGCAGGTACTGTTATGCTAAAGGCACATCGTGCAATGGAAAGCCTGACACTTGATCGCGAAGCGGCACATCTTAAAGACGAGCTAATGCCAAAATATGCAAAGATGATATATAACGGATTTTGGTTTGCACCAGAGCGTGAAATGCTACAAGCAGCAATTGATAAAACTCAAGAAACTGTTAACGGTACCGTGCGTCTTAAGCTTTATAAGGGTGGTATTACTGTAGTTGGACGTAAATCTAAAGATTCACTCTTTAGTGAAAAAATCGCAACCTTTGAAGATGATGAGGGTGCTTATGATCAAAAGGATGCAGCTGGATTCATCAAGCTAAATGCATTGCGTTTACGTCTTAAGGCTTTGAAGTAAAAAAAGCCATTCGTAATATTTTCTAAATTTCTAAAAATACCTGCTAAATACGCTATTTAGTGGGTATTTTTTTAGTTTAAAAACCATATTAGCCCTTAATAGTGGACTTTTAATCATTTATTGAGGTAATTTCCTCTAATTTTATTACTTTTTATTCAGTTATTTAATAATTTCCAAAGTTTTATTTGGCGTTATAATTAATTCAAATTAATTTTAATTGGTTGATAAAAATGAGTGTTAAATTTAAAGGAAGCCAAACAGAAAAAAACTTACTCATTGCATTTGCTGGAGAGTCACAAGCTAGAAATCGATATACATTTTTTGCTAGCCAAGCTAAGAAAGAGGGGTTGATTCAAATTTCAGATATTTTTATTGAAACTGCTAATCAAGAAAAAGAGCATGCAGAGCGATTTTTTAAGTATCTAGAAGGTGGAGAATTAGAAATCACAAGTTCATTTCCAGCTGGCGTTATTGGCAATACCTTTGATAACTTAATGGCAGCTGCAGAAGGTGAAGAATATGAATGGTCAGTCATGTATCCTGAATTTGCTAAGATCGCCAAAGAAGAGGGGTTTGATAAGATATCACATACCTTTGAATCAATCATTATTGCAGAGAAGCAACATGATCGCCGTTATAAGGCGCTTGCCAAGAATATCAAAGAAGGGCGTGTATTTAAGCGTAATGGCGTCGTAACCTGGCGTTGTCGTAATTGTGGTTATTTGCACGAAGCTAAAGAGGCGCCAGAACTGTGCCCAGCGTGTAATCACCCTCAAAGTTATTTTGAGCTACTTGGGGAAAATTGGTAGACGGGCTTTAGTGTTTTTTAAAGTAAAAAAAAGCCCGATAATAAATCGGGCTTTTTTTATATATGGAGGCCGGAACCAGAATCGAACTGGTCTAGATGGATTTGCAATCCACTGCATAACCGATTTGCTATCCGGCCAAGGTGTGTGCAAAAGGGCTGTATAAAAAAAGACCTGATAAACAGGCCTTTTTAGAATCTGGAGCGGGAAACGAGATTCGAACTCGCGACATTCACGTTGGCAACGTGATGCTCTACCAGCTGAGCTATTCCCGCGATAGAAAGTGAAATTATAGTGTTTTTTTCAAATTAGTCAAGGCTGATTTGGGTTTAATTATCAAAAGTTTTGACACCCTCTCTTAAATAAATAAAACCAGACCATAAAGTGAGTAGTGTTGCAGCTATCAGAAGTGTGACACCAATCTCAAAGCTTGGAAGGCCAAAGAAAGGTTGCTGATAAAGCAAGAATAAAATGGCAAATATTTGCACAAAGGTTTTAACTTTACCAATATAAGAGACATTTACAGTGGATCGCTGACCAATAGTGCCCATCCATTCGCGCAAAGCTGATACCAAAATTTCACGAGAGATGATAATCAATGCAGCGATAGTAATATACCAGTGAGTGTCTGATGGATAGAAATCCACCAGCATAATCAATGCCACAGACACCATTAGCTTATCAGCAACAGGGTCTAAAAACGCACCAAGTTGTGATGTCATATTGAGCTTTCTAGCTAGATAGCCATCTAGATAGTCTGTAATACTGATAAATGCATAAGCACCCGTTAGACAGAAGTTAATCCAAGTAAAGATTGGCGTAGCAGTATAGGCTGGCTGGAAATAATATAGGGCGACAAAAACTGGAATTAAGAAAATTCTAGAAAGTGTAATCATGTTTGGGAGTGTCATCATGCGTATATTCTATCAGAAGTGTTTTGGCGAATAAACTTGATGTAAATTTGATGGTGGGCCCGACTGGAGTCGAACCAGTAACCGCTCGGTTCGTAGCCGAGTACTCTATCCAATTGAGCCACGGGCCCATCAAGCGCGTAATTATCGCTAGTTTTTCGATAAAGGTCAAGCCTAAAGTGCTTTATTTTTTAAAATTTTAATTAATTTATCCAATTGTGCGATTCTAGAGCCTTTTATAAGGATAACGGTAGATGGATGATTTTTTATCAGGTGTTCAGAAAGCGCACTTTGGGTATCAAAATGTATGCCACCATAATGCTTGGCTAGTTCGCCAAAGGTATAAAAATTAGGTGTAATGGCCTTGGCCAGCTGCCCAATCTGCTGATGTAGTTGCTTAGTTTGGTTACCCAGTTCAGCCATCGACCCTAAAACAATAACCAACTCTGATTTAAATGTTTGTAGTACTACTAAAGCTGCCTTAATTGAACTTGGACTAGCGTTGTAAGTGTCATCAATTAGGGTAAGGCTTTTAGTGTGAATAACGCTTAAGCGTCCAGACTCTGCTTGGGTTGACTCCAGGCCAGTTTTAATGGTTTGAATGTCAATATTGAGCGCATGCGCGCAAGCACTTGCTGCTAAGGCATTGCTAATGTTATGAAAGCCTAATAACTGTAAATTAACACGAATGCTATCTTGTTTAATATGAAGATCAAAGCTTGAACCATTAATCTGGCTAGCAAAAATATCACCTTGCTTGCCAAAGCTTAGATCGCCTTTAAAATTACTTTGAGTATCGACAATGTTGAGTGATTGCTCTGAGTAAATTTCGCCTTTCGCCTTAATTAGATTATCAAGCCCACCAAATTCACCAATATGAGCATCGCCTGTATTGGTAACAATGGCAATATCAGGATTAACAATGTCTCGCAAGTACGAAATTTCACCTAAGTGATTAGCACCCATTTCAATCACAGCATATTGATGATGCGATTCTAGCTTTAATAATGTCATGGGTACGCCCAGGTGGTTATTAAGGTTGCCTTGTGTTTTGAGCGTGGGCGCGGATAAGTTTAAAATATTGGCCAGTAAGTTTTTGGTGGTGGTTTTTCCGTTACTGCCAGTAATCGCTATGGTTGTTGGATTGATCTGATTAAGATGGTATTTGGCAATATCGCTGAGCGCCTGTTGTGTGTTTTCAACCATCAAAATAGGTAGCGTCGTTGACACTGATTTGCTGGAGATGATAGCCACTGCACCCATTTCTTCAGCTTTTTTGACATAATCATGAGCGTCAAAGTTATCACCAATTAAAGCCAAAAAAACACCACCGCTCATCGGTTGCCGAGTATTGGTATAAATGCCTGAAAATTCAACATCAGTGACACAGTTGATATTTAGTAGTTTGGCTAGAGTTTTTGTATTAGTTCGTAGCATTATTTTTTTACGTTAGACGTTAGTAGTCAATTTTCTACTTACCTTTTTTCAAAAAAAACTTAACGCTGCTTATTTTTTATTTTTTTCAATCTTGCTGCTTCGATAATAGCGGCTAACACCATGTCATTGTCGTTTGATTCTAGGGTTTCATGATTAAAAATTTGCGTAGTTTCATGTCCTTTTCCAGCGATTAACAGGCATTCTTCTTCGCCCAGGGTAATCACAGCATTTTCAATAGCAATCTGACGATTTTCGGTAATGATAACGCTATAACTGTCGTCAATGCCACTTAGGATGTCATTAATAATAGTTTGAGGATTTTCATCTCTTGGATTGTCATTAGTGAGAATGATTGTGTCGGCCAATTTAGAGGTAATTTTTCCCATCTTGGCGCGTTTGTCTTTATCACGATTTCCACCACAGCCAAAAATGACACGAATTTTATGTTCTGGGTAGTGGTTTTGTAGCGTGATAATAGCTTTTTCAATCGCATCAGGTGTGTGGGCGTAATCTACCCATATTAATTGTTGTGCATTTTTTTGCATTCTGCCAGGTGGCGGATTGAGTTGGTGTAATAATGGAATAATTTGCTCATTGGTAAAATTGCGTGCCTTAAGTGTATGGTAGGCAGCCAAAACATTCATTAGATTAAATTCACCTAAAAAAGGAATTTCAAAAACAAAGCCTTTTAGATGCGTGATAAAACCATGCTCATTAATTTTGATATCATCAAAGTCATTAATAGAGTAATGGTAATTCTGTGTATTTTTGGCAGCAGCGTCAAAATCGGCATGGCTTGAGTCATCTGCATTAAGCACGACATTTTTAACTGAAGCCAATTGGAATAATTTGAGTTTTTCAAGTTTGTACGCATCAAGTGTTTGATGATAATCAAGATGATCTTGACTAAAATTAGTGAATACTGCTTGGGTGATATTAAGTCCAGAAATTCTATCTTGCGCTAATGCATGTGACGACACCTCAAGTACAGCGACCTTAATATTTTGTTGATGATAATTTGACAGTGTTCTGTAAAGTGTCAAGATATCAGGCGTGGTGTGGCTTGATGACAGCTCACTTTGAGTGATGCCCAGAGTGCCAATTAAGCCAGTACTAACACCTAATTTGGTTAATAATTGAGCGATAAAATGAGAAACAGAGGTTTTACCATTGGTACCAGTAACACCAATCACATCTACTTTTAAAGCATCGGCATAAACTGTATTGGCAAGGGTAGATAAGTGGCTAGTTAGATTGTCAATTCGAATCGTTGGTACGCTACATTCAAGATCTTTTGAATCTACCAAAATAGCAACACATCCCTTATCAATGGCTTGATCAGCATAATCGGCACCATGTGATTTTGCACCTTGCAAGGCGACAAAAACATCACCATATTGTACTTGTTGAGAGTTTAGGCAAAGGCCAGATACATCAAGATCAAACTTGGTATCAATAATGTCAGCTAATAATTGTGTAATTTTCATGGTTGTTATTATAGTTTTTTTTTAGTATTAATACCAAAAATTAACACCCCTTAAGTGGCATAGTTAAATATGATATATAATCAGCGTTAAATTATTATTGTAAAGTTAAGGAGAGAGGTTATGTCGCTAACACGTAGAGATTTTATTAAAGTATTGGGTGCTGGATCAGCAGCAGGTTTAATTAGTGGTTGTGGTGGCGATGCTTCTGCAAGCCTATCATCACAAGACAACATGTACGAAGTGCCAAAGACAGGTAATGCGCGAATTCTGCATATTACTGATACGCACGGTAACTTATTGCCGAACTACTTTCGTGAACCTAATGTAAATCTTGGTTTTGGTCCTACTTATGGTCAATTACCGCACGTTGTTGGTAAAAACCTCTTAAAACAAATTGGCGTTAAGCCAGGCTCACCTGAGGCATATGCATTTACTTATAATAATTTTGAAGATTTAGCTGCAAAATATGGAAAGACTGGTGGTTTTGGCCAAATAAAAACAGTACTAGAATCTTTACGTGAAAGTGCTGGCGGCGTACAAAATACATTAACACTAGACGGTGGTGATACTTGGCAAGGTTCAGGTACTTCATTATGGACGCGTGGTGCTGACATGGTTGAAGCCACTAACATGTTGGGTGTTGATGTTATGGTTGGTCATTGGGAGTTTACTTATAAAGAAGCAGAAACGTTAAAAAATATCGGCTTTTTTAAAGGTGATTTCTTAGGTCAAAATGTTCGAATCATGGAAGACGCTCTAATGGGCGACGAGTACTTTTCAATGACAGAAAAATTTGATGGTAATGGCTTGTTTGATGAAGATGAAGCATTGCCATTTAAACCTTATGTAATTAAAAATGTAGGCGGACATCGTATCGCGGTTATTGGACAAGCCTTCCCAAGAACGTCAAATGCTAACCCACAAAAATATTTCTTCCCAGACTGGTCATTTGGCTTACGTGAAGATGAAATGCAAGAATTAGTAACGGACATTCGTGAAAATGAAAAGCCAGATGCAGTTGTTGTAATCTCGCATAATGGTATGGATGTTGACATTAAGATGGCATCACGCGTTGTTGGTATTGATGCATTTTTTGGTGGTCATACGCATGACGGCATGCCTAAACCTGTTGAAGTTAAAAATGCAGGCGGCATGACAGTGGTAACCAATGCAGGTTGTTCGGGTAAGTATATTGGTGTGATGGATTTAGAAATCAAAGGTCATAAAGTAGTTGGTTATAACTACAAAATGTTGCCAATTTTGACTGATTTCATTAAACCAGATGCAGCTATGGTATCGTTTATTACTAAGATGCGTAATACTAAATACGATAGAAACGTAGTTGAGGCGCGTAGTTCAGAAATGTCCAATAATGCGGATCGTTTAGGCAAAACTTACGATGAAATCTTAACTGAAAAGCTATGCTCTACCAATCAAACACTTTATCGTCGTGGTAACTTTATGGGTACTTGGGATCAAGTATTAGTTAATTCATTACGTGAAGAGCATGATGCTGACTTTGCAATGTCAGCAGGTGTTCGCTGGGGTACATCAGTACCAGCAGGTCACGATGTAACCATGGAAGATCTAATGACAAACACGTCAATGACTTATGGTGAAACATACGTGAGTGAACTTAAAGGCTCTCAACTTAAAGAGATTTTAGAAGGTATTGCAGAAAACTTATTTGTACAAGATCCGTACTTACAATCAGGTGGAGACATGGTGCGTATGGGTGGTATGGATTACACCATCGATCCAGCAGCAACATTAGGTAATCGTATTTCTGAAATGAAAGACGATGCGGGTACGCCACTAGATCCAAACAAGTCGTATAAGGTTGCAGGTTGGGCGCAAGTAGGCTCGATTGGTAATGGTCGATTAATGTGGGATGTTGCTGCAGATTACTTACGTAAGCAAGGTACGCTAGATCTGAAGAAGGTTAACCACCCAACTATTAAGGGCGTTAAAACTAATCCAGGTATTGAAAACTATTCAGGTGAGTTAATTTAAATAAGCACCTTGAATTGTTAAAAAGCCCCGCTAGTCGGGGTTTTTTATTAAATAAGATCTTTACTAAACAAAAAAAACATATGAAGTTATTAGCAATATTATTGATGCTCGTCAGTTCTTTTTCTCAGGCCGATGTGGTTAAACCAGCTTTGGTAGAAATTTCAATTATGAGTGATAAGCTCATTAAAATTGAAATTGATTTAAGTCTAGAAGCGGCCATGACTGGTATTGGAACCCAATACAAAAAAACCACTGACGCACCAAATTCAGAGCTTTATGATGATTTAAGAGCGCTTAAATCACAACAATTACAGCAACGATTTTCTGATTTTGAGGCTAAATTTCTAGATAGCTTGGTGTTCAAGGTTAATGGACAAGTTCAGCAATTGAGTCTTGAAAATGCTAGTATTGATATTATTGGCTATAAAAAACGCCCTAGAAAAACCATTCTTACATACCATGCATATCCTGATAGCTGGCCAGAAACCCTGTCATGGCAATATGGGAAAATCTACGGTGACAGCGCACTACGATGGCAAGTGTATAAAAAGGATGAATATAACTGGAGTCAATGGCAGTGGCTGCGTGATGGTGAACCAAGCGGAGTGATTGATCTTAATCACTCAAAGCCAGTAAACAACTATCAGCGATTTATAGAATTTGTGGATATTGGTTTTGATCATGTCATACCGATGGGGTGGGATCATATTTTATTTATTATTGGTATGGCGCTTTCATCATTGCTATGGCGAAAACTGCTAATCTTGGTCACTAGCTTTACATTGGCACATACACTTACATTAGGTTTAGCAATGATTGGTGTGATTGAGGTTAGTGCTAGAATCGTTGAGCCTCTAATTGCATTTTCAATCGCCTATGTGGCGATTGAAAATTTATTAATTAAACAATCAATCAAACGTAAGAGTATTGTTGTGTTTATTTTTGGTTTGATACACGGACTCGGCTTTGCTACGATGCTTAAAGAATTTGAAATGGCACCCGATTCTTTTATAGCCACACTCATTGGTTTTAATATTGGGGTTGAATTGGCGCAAGTGGTTATTGTGTTTGCTGTGGTGGGTGTGCTGTTGACATTACGCAGATTAAAACTCAATTATCGAACACTGGCCGTCATACCAGTATCTGTGCTAATCGCACTTGTTGGATTTTGGTGGGGTGTAGAAAGGTTGATTGGTTAAGAGCTGCAAGTATTTTTTCTTATGCAAGGTAAATTTATAAAATGTGAATGTACATAGACAATCTACGTAACTGAATATTTTAGAAATCTAACGCAGTATTAGGAGAAAAGACGCCAAATTTAGATAATTTTTGCTTGCATTAGGGTGTGAGTGTTAATCGCTCCTACCACTTGATTGTTTTCATCAACCACCGGCAATGAATTTAAGTTAAATTCATCCATCATTTGTACAGCGGCCATTGCAGGTTTGTCAGCCAAAATTGATTTACAATTTGGTGTCATCACATCTCCAATTGTTAGCGCTTGAATATCGCTATGAGTTTCTAATACACGCCTTAAATCACCATCTGTGAAAATACCTTGCAACATACTCTGGTTGGTGATTAGCACCATACCTAAGGCTTTTTGACTCATTACTAGAAGTGCATCTAATAGTTTAGTATCAGCATTGACAGCTGGAATATCATCACCAGTTTTCATAATGCTTTTAACAAAAGTTAATAAGCGTCTACCTAGTGCACCAGAAGGATGGGATCTAGCAAAATCATCAGGGCTAAAGCCTTTAGCTGTTAACAAGCTAACTGCCAATGCATCGCCCATGGCTAGTGCTACGGTAGTAGAAGAGGTGGGCGCAAGATTGTGAGGGCAAGCTTCTTTTTCAACGCTAACATCAAGATGTACATCGCAGGCCTCACCAATAGAAGAGCTGGTATTACCTGTCATGCCAATAATTGATACACCAAGGCGCTGAATGACTGGCACTAAAGTCATAATTTCATCGGATTCACCCGAATAAGAAATGCAAATCACCACATCGCCTTCAGTAATCATACCCAAATCACCGTGGCCGGCTTCACCCGGATGCACAGCGAAAGCTGGAGTTCCGGTCGAAGCAAAGGTTGCTGCAATTTTATTGCCAATATGGCCAGACTTGCCCATACCAATTAAAACCACTTTTCCTGTACAGTTTTGAATCAATTGACATGCATCAACAAAACTTTGATCAAGTTTATTTGCTAACTGGTTAACAGCTTGCGCTTCAGTAAGGATGACTTCTTTAGCAGATTGTAAGAGTGAGTTTGACATGTGCCTTAAGTTTAGTTGATATAATGATTGATTTTATCGATTATAAGAGTCAATGGGCAAAGAAAAGACCAAAATTTTATTTGTGTGTATGGGTAATATTTGCCGCTCACCAACAGCTGAAGGCGCTTTTAGATCGCAAGTAGAAAAGCGTGGTGTTGAGAATTTGTTTGAAATTGATTCTGCCGGCACCCATGCTTATCATATTAATGAACAGCCAGATTCTCGTTCACAATTGTCAGCCCTTAAATATGAGGTAGATTTATCTGATCAACGTGGGCGTCAAGTGCATGAGTCGGACTTCTATCATTATGATTATATCTTTGCTATGGATGAATCCAACTTGTCCAATCTTAAATTAATATGCCCTAAAGAACACCAGCATAAACTATCTCTGATATTGGATAACATTCCAAAGAATAATAGCAAAAGTGTACCTGATCCTTATTTTGAAGGTCGTTTTGACGAGGTATTTGAAATGCTAAATCGTGCCAGCGGTTTTTTATTGCAGAAACTCTTAAAAAATGACTAAAACTTGTTGACACTTAGCTGCCTAACAAAGTATAATTCACTCCTTTATTGCCCCCGAAAAAAACAATGGGCGATTAGAAAAACGTTAAATTAAAAGAATTTTGGAGAAATAGCGATATGTCAACAGTTAATCAATTGGTACGTAATCCACGTAAAAAGAAGGTTAGTAAAAGTGGTGTGCCAGCATTAGACAGCTGCCCTCAAAAACGTGGCGTATGTACTCGTGTATATACAACCACACCAAAGAAGCCTAACTCAGCACTTCGTAAAGTTGCTCGTGTAAGACTTACTAATTCAGCTGAAGTAACTACCTACATTGGTGGTGAAGGTCACAACTTACAAGAGCACTCAGTGATTCTTATTCGTGGTGGTCGTGTTAAAGATTTACCAGGTGTTCGTTACCACACAGTTCGTGGTGCGCTAGACACGGTAGGTGTTGATGGCAGAATGCAAGGTCGTTCTAAGTACGGTACTAAGAAGCCTAAGAAATAACAACAAAAATATAATAAGAGAAACACTATGAGAAGAAGATCCGCCCCTAAAAGAGAAATCCTACCAGACCCAAAGTTTGGTGATTTAGTATTAGCTAAGTTTGTAAACATCTTAATGTTAGATGGTAAGAAATCTGTAGCTGAGAAGATCGTTTATGATGCGTTAGATACAATTGAAGCTAAAGGTAATGCTGAGCCAATTGAAGTATTCAAACAAGCCCTAGATAACATTGGACCAATGGTTGAGATTAAGTCTCGCCGTGTTGGTGGTTCAACATACCAAGTTCCAATCGAAGTAAGAGCTGAGCGTAAAATTGCGTTAGCCATGCGTTGGATTATTGAAGCATCACGTAAGCGTGGTGAAAAAGGTATGAAACTTAGATTAGCAGGCGAAGTATTAGACGCGGTTCAGAATCGTGGTACTGCATTTAAGAAGAAAGAAGATACTCATAGAATGGCTGAAGCAAACAAAGCATTTGCTCACTTCCGCTGGTAATCGAACACATAGATTTAAGGATTTAAGAAAATGGCAAGAAATCACCCACTTAGTCGCTACCGTAATGTTGGCGTTATGGCACACATTGATGCTGGTAAGACAACTACTACTGAACGTGTTCTTTTATACACTGGCCGTACTCACAAAATTGGTGAAGTACATGACGGTGGCGCAACCATGGATTGGATGGAGCAAGAACAAGAACGTGGTATTACTATTACTTCTGCTGCAACAACTTGTATGTGGAAAGGTATGGACGAGCAGTTCGAAGAGCATCGCATTAACATTATTGATACTCCGGGACACGTAGACTTTACAATTGAAGTTGAGCGTTCTCTTAAAGTATTAGATGGTGCATTAGCTTTGTTCTGTGCAGTAGGTGGTGTTGAGCCTCAGTCAGAAACTGTATGGCGTCAAGCAAATAAGTACAACGTACCAAGAATTGGTTTCGTTAACAAAATGGACCGTGCTGGTGCAGACTTTTTACGTGTTTGTGAGCAAATCAGAACTCGTTTAGGTGGCAATCCAATACCTATGCAAATTGCTATCGGTGCAGAAGAGGGCTTTAAGGGTGTGGTTGATTTAATCACTATGAAGGCTATTTTCTGGAATGAAGCAGATCAAGGCGCTACTTACGATACAACAGATGTTCCTGCTGATTTACTAGACCTAGCTGAAGAGAAACGTGAGGCTATGGTTGAGGCTGCTGCTGAAGCTAATGATGTATTAATGGAAAAATACCTTGAAGAAGGTGAATTAACCCATGATGAAATTAAAGAAGGTATTCGTCATAGAACTATTAAAAGTGAAATTATTCCAATGTTCTGTGGTTCAGCATTTAAAAACAAAGGTGTACAAGCTGCACTAGATGCAATTATTATGTACATGCCGTCTCCAGTTGAAGTAGATCCAATTGAAGGCATCCTAGATGATAAGGATGAAACTAGAGCGCCACGTCCTGCTTCTGACGATGAACCGTTTGCAGCATTAGCATTTAAGATTGCGACTGACCCATTTGTAGGTACGTTGACATTCTTCCGTGTATACTCAGGTGTTCTTAAAGCTGGTGATTTTGTATATAACTCATCTAAAGGCAAGAAAGAGCGTATTGGTCGTATGGTGCAAATGCACTCAAACGAGCGTGATGAAATTAAAGAAGTCCGTGCCGGTGATATTGCTGCTGCAATTGGACTTAAAGATGTTACAACTGGTGACACATTATGTGACCTTAAAGAGAAGATCGTTCTTGAAAGAATGGAATTCCCTGAGCCGGTAATTGCATTAGCAGTAGAACCTAAAACTAAAGCTGACCAAGAAAAAATGGGTATTGCTCTAGGTAAATTAGCTGCTGAAGATCCTTCGTTCCGTGTTTCTTCTGATGAAGAATCTGGTCAAACAATTATTGCAGGTATGGGCGAGCTTCACCTTGACATTATTGTTGATCGCATGAAGCGTGAATTTGATGTTGAATGTGATGTTGGTGCACCACAAGTATCGTACCGAGAAGCAATTACAACAATGGTTGAACATCAACATAAGTTTGCTAAACAGTCAGGTGGTCGTGGTCAGTACGGACATGTTCATTTACGTATTGAACCTCAAGAGCCAGGCGTAGGGTATGAATTTGTTGATGAAATTAAAGGTGGTGTAATTCCTAAGGAATATATACCTGCTGTTAACAAAGGTATTCAAGAGCAAATGGAGAATGGTGTTTTAGCAGGTTTCCCATTAGTAGATATTAAAGTAACGGTTTATGATGGTTCTTACCATGATGTAGACTCTAATGAAATGGCGTTTAAGATTGCCGCTTCTAAGTGTTTATCTGAAGGTGTTAGAATGGCTAATCCTCAGTTACTTGAGCCGATGATGGCTGTTGAAATTGTTACCCCTGAAGAATACATGGGTGATGTAATGGGTGATCTTAACCGTCGACGTGGTCTAGTTGGTGCGATGGAAGATCTTCCAAACGGTAAGCAATTAAAAGCTGATGTTCCATTAGCAGAGATGTTTGGCTATGCAAACGACCTTCGTTCTGCAACTCAGGGTCGTGCGAGTTACTCGATGGAATTCTCAAAATACACAGCAGCACCAAAGAATGTTGCTGACGATGTAATTGAAAAATTAAACAAATAATATATAAGTAGCAGGAGTATTTAAAATGGCTAAAGAAAAATTTGAAAGAACCAAACCCCATGTTAACGTTGGCACAATTGGCCACGTTGACCACGGTAAGACAACATTAACTGCAGCTATTACTAAGGTAATGGCTGAAGCTAACGGT
>CAJVCJ010000062.1 GCA_910595855.1 Candidatus Thioglobus vulcanius
GTAACAAAATCACCCTTCTCGCCAAATTTTTCCGAACCTGAGCGATAATAGCCCAATTTTGGATAATACAAGGCCAATTGCATAAATTCATCAAAACCTATTGGTGCTTGATTTTGTATAATAGAGTTTTTAATTACTTCGTCAAGATTCATTACGTCGATATTTTATATGAAAACAGCATTAGTCACAGGCGGTGCACATCGCATCGGTCAACAAATTTGTCGCACATTGCATCAGGCCGGCTTTAATCTTATTATTCACTACAACGCCTCAAATATTGCTGCGCAAACTTTAGCAGATGAATTTAATCTCACTAGGGCTAATTCTGCCGTAATTACTCAGGCAGATATTTCACAGACTAAAGACATTGATCAGTTATGCCAATCTATCGACCAACTTGATGTACTGGTTAACAATGCATCAGTTTTTTACCCAACACCGATAGCTAACATCAACGCTTCAGATTATCAGAAAATCATGAACACCAATTTAATGGGGCCGCTTTTCTTATCCACAGCCCTTGCTGATCAGCTCACTTCTTCGCATGGCTGCATTGTTAATATTGTTGACATTCATGGGGATAGACCACTACGCCATCACACTATATACAACATTTCTAAAGCAGCTATAGCAATGATGACCAAAACTTTAGCCAAGGAGCTTGCTCCAAATATTCGTGTCAATGGTGTATCGCCCGGATCTATTTTATGGCCAGAAAATGATGCCGAATTAAATCAAAATCAAAAACAATCAATGCTAGACAAGATTGCCCTAAACAAACAAGGTTCTGCTGACGATATCGCTAATACGGTTTTATTTTTGGCTCAATCAAATTACATAACCGGGCAAATCATTGCTGTCGATGGTGGTAGGACTTTAAATCAATAAGATTGAGATTAAACAAGTTTTTCAATATTTCTGAGCCAAATTATGTGTTATAATAAAGAAGCATGATATTTATTTTTATCAGCTAAAAGAATTTATACACAACATTCGTGCTAAGAAAAAAACCACGAATGTTAAATAATATATTGGGCTTATTGTTGCCACATAATAAAATAATTCACGATCTTTTGCGACAGAGCAATGAGATCTGAAAAGGGGTTTTAACCCTTATAAAGAAAGGTTTTTTATCAGTTTATGATGAATATAAATCACACTTTAATATCAAATCAGCACATGAGTGTTGATTACCTATGTGTAAACATAAGTCCGCCACAAAAAGGACTTAACCATGAATCATATCTTAATCAATGCAACTCACAAAGAGGAAATCAGAGTAGGCATTGTCAAAAACAAAAAACTTACTGGTCTTAATATTGAGACTAGTCTTAATAAAAAGACTAAAGGCAACATTTATCGCGGCAGAATCTCTCGCGTTGAACAATCATTAGAAGCTGCATTTGTCGATTACGGCAACGAAAGACAAGGCTTCCTTCCCTTTAAGGAAGTTGCGGAATCGCTCTACAATGGTGCTACACCAAAAGGATCAAAACTAACCATCTCTGACGTTTTAAAGGAAGGTCAAGAGATTATTGTGCAAATCGAAAAAGAAGAGCGTGGCAACAAGGGTGCTGCATTAAGCACTTACATCAACTTAGCTGGCGCATACATGATACTAACGCCAAACAACGCTAAAAGCCACGGTATTTCACGCCAAATAACCTCTACTGACAGACAATCTTTAAAAGAAATTATCGGCAAAATAATTATGCCGAAAAACTCAGGATTGATCATTCGTACTGCTGGTAGTGGCAAGAGCCTAGAAGAGCTTCAATGGGAGGTTGACTACCTATCTGACTTATGGGCATCAATTAATGTTGCAGCCGAAAAGCGAGCAGCGCCTTTCTTAATTTATCAAGAAAGTGATATTATTATTCGTACATTACGCGACTATCTGCGTTCTGATACTGACAGTGTGATTATTGATGAATTAGAAGCCTTTCAAAATGCTAAAGAATTTGTCAGTTTTGTATTGCCGCAATACTTAGATCGTATTAAATTTTTCGACGTATCTGAGCATTCGTTATTTAATCACATGGGTGTCGAAAACCAAGTGCAAAGTGTTTTCAATCGTGAAGTAACTTTACGCACTGGCGCTACCGTTGTATTTGACCCAACAGAAGCACTAACAGCTGTAGATATTAACTCAGCACGCGCAACTAAAGGCCATGACATTGAAGAGACTGCTTATAACACTAACCTAGAGGCTGCAAAAGAAATCGCCATACAGTTGCAACTTCGTGACATTGGTGGCCTAGTCGTTATTGATTTTATCGACATGGCAAGTGAAGAGCATCGACAAGCTATTGAAAAAGCAATGGAGTCAGCTACCCAAACAGATCGAGCGCGCATTCAAATTGGCAATATTTCTAAGTTTGGCTTATTGGAAATGTCAAGACAACGACTAATGAGCTCGGTGACAGAATCAGTAGAAAAATCTTGTTCAGCTTGTCATGGTAGAGGTACAACACCAACAGTGCCAACGTTAGCGCTAAATATTCTCAGACAACTTGAAGATGGCTGTAATGCTACTAGTCAAACATCAAAGATTACCATTCAATCAAGTGTTGAAGTGATCACTTATATCCTTAATGAAAAGCGACAAGATGTAATAAAGCTTGAGCTTAAACACGATGTTAAGATAACACTTCTACCTAATCCGTACATGCAATTCCCTAACTTTACTATCAATAAACAAAAGGGTGATAAAAAATCACAGCATAAGAGCTATCAGGGTATTTCTAAACCTCAACATACACTGGCGGAAAATGGCCTAGCAGATGATTCTGAAACTCCAGCCATCAGCATGAATCGTCCACAAACACGAGTGCCAGAAGCGGTCACACCTAAACTATCGCTATTTGCTCGTATCAAAGCAGCTTTGCTTCCCAAGAAAAAGAAAACCGACAAGAAAAAAGCGGGCGCTAATAATAAAAATCGCAATAGAAATCGTAATAAAAATCGCAATAAAAATAAGCAGAACAACCCAGCCAATCAGCAACAGCAAGGTAACAAACAAGGTCAGCCTAAAAAGCAAAACCCTAATCAGAAAAAAAGCAAAAAACAAAACCCTAATCAGAAAAATAATGATAAGCAAGCTCAGGGTAACAAACAAAACCCTAATCAGAAAAATAATGATAAGCAAGCTCAGGGTAACAAACAAAACCCTAATCAGAAAAATAATGATA
>CAJVCJ010000063.1 GCA_910595855.1 Candidatus Thioglobus vulcanius
ATGGATTAGAGTTAACAGCTTCAGTCAATAGACCGCCCTCATCATAGCCCACATACCCTGGTGGCGAACCAATAAGCTTAGAAATTGAATGACGCTCCATATATTCACTCATATCAAAGCGTAACATTTTCACGCCCATTATGCGAGCAAGCTGCTTACAAATCTCAGTTTTACCAACGCCTGTTGGGCCGGCAAATAAGAATGCGCCCATGGTTTTATCATCTTGAGATAAGCCTGATCTTGCAAGTTTAATGGCTGTGGAAAGGCTTTCTACCGCATTGTCTTGACCAAATACACCTAGTTTAAGCTCATCTTCCAAGTTTTTAAGCAATGACTTGTCATCACTGGTCACTTGACGCGATGGAATGCGAGCAAGCTTGGCGACAATATTTTCAATGTCACTCACGCCGATATTAATCTTACGTTTAGATTTTGGCTGAATTTGTTGTAAAGCGCCCACTTCATCAATCACATCAATAGCTTTGTCCGGCAGGCGGCGATCATTCATATAGCGGTGTGACAACTCTACAGCTGACTCTAAAGCCGCAGCAGAATACTTAACCTTGTGATGATCTTGATAATATTTTTTTAGACCTTTAAGAATCTTAATCGTGTCGCTGACTGACGGCTCTTCGATATCAATTTTTTGAAAGCGGCGTGTTAACGCATGGTCTTTTTCAAACACCTTGCGGAACTCTTCAATTGTAGTGGACCCCATACATCTGAGTGAACCATCTGCCAGAGCTGGCTTGAGTAAGTTAGATGCATCTAACGAACCACCCGATACACTTCCTGCACCAATCATTGTGTGAATTTCATCAATAAACAAAATGCCGTGTGGGATTTTTGCCAAATCAGTTAATACAGATTTCAAACGTTTTTCAAAATCACCCCTGTATTTGGTTCCAGCTATCAATACACCGATATCAAGTGAAAAAATACTCGCTTCTTTTAAAACTTCCGGCACTTTCCCATCAACAATTTTCTTTGCAATCCCTTCAGCAATGGCAGTCTTTCCAACACCAGCTTGACCAACAAAAAGTGGATTATTTTTACGACGACGTGACAACACCTGAACCGTACGTAACACCTCTTCCTCTCTACCCATTAGCGGATCAATCTTGCCAGCTCTAGCTTTATCGCATAAATTTATTGTGTATTTTTCTAATGCACTTTGTTTAGCTTTTTTAGAATCAGCACTAGTCGCCTGGCCATCTTCCTCAATTTCTTCAGGCTCTTGATTAGCAATGCCTTCCATCACCTCCAATCGGGAGATATTGTTAAGTTTTAGTAAGTACACAGCATGTGACTCTTTCTCAGACAAAATACTGACCAAGACATTCATTGCATAAACGGTATCTTTCTGTGCCGATTGTGCTTGATAAACACTACGTTGTAAAACCCTTTGAAAACCAACTGTTGGTACAATATCAAGTTCAGAGTCTTGAGCAATGAGTGGTGTGTGTGAATTAATATATTCTTCCAGCTCTTCACGAATTTCATCCAAGTTCACGCGCTTATTGCGAAGGAATGTCACTACTTCGTCAATATTAAGTAGTGCCAGCAATAAATGCTCAACCGTAACAAACTCTAGACGATTATTGCGCGCCTGAGTCATGACGAAATTAATTTCTTGTTGTAATCCTGATTCAATCATAGTTTTTATTTTATAAGTTTATTTATCGCTTAATTCACGCAATACACACATTAATGGTTGTTCATTATTTCTGGAAAAGTCAGTTACTTGGGTGACTTTTGTTTGAGCAATATCGTGTGAAAAAGTACCACAAACCCCTTCACCATCTACATGGATCTTAATCATAATGGCATTTGCAGCTTCTTCACTTTTTGAAAAAAAACGCATTAGCACTGCCACAACAAACTCCATAGTGGTGTAATCATCGTTTAATAATAACACCTGAAATTTCTTAGGTTTTTTTAATTTTGGCTTGGTAGTTTGTGTTTTTAATTCTGGCATATTATTGAACTGACTTCCTTTTAAGTAATATTAATGCAAAAACCAAAACCACTAAAGTTGGTATCGATGCAATAAGGAAATGATTGTAATCAAGTCTGAGCGACAATACCCCTCCAATTCTAGAGAATAACTCAAAAAACAAACTTAGCATTAAACCTAAAAAAACTTTTTTTCCAAGTGAAGCATCTCTTAAAGATCCAAAAACAAACAACATGGAAAATACAATCATAGCTACCAATGTAAATGGCTTGACAATGCGTTTATACAATTCCACCTCAAATGCATCGGAAGCAAGATTATTCTCCGATAAAAAACGAATCTGCTTAAATAAGTACCAAGTAGAAAGTTCATACGGCTCTTTACGCAAACTAGTAATAAATTCTTCATCAAATGATACTTGCGTTTGATATTGCTCAAATTGGTCACGATCAATATTATAGAATTTCTCTTGATTTCTACTTATTTGATAATCATCTGTTTTCTCTAACTTGAGGCTTTCACCATTAAATACAGCTTTATCTGCATAGGTAACCGACTCTAGAGTATTGGAATTTTTAAGCTTAATTAAGGTGACACCACCAAATAGCTGGCCGTCAAAGTTCTTATTGACACGAATAATGGCATTATTATCTTTAATCCAAAATCCCTGTTGATTTTTGGCTTGAATATTGCTTCCTAACGCCTTAGCACGAGAATTCTCAGCATACTGTGTTGCTAGTGGCGCAACCAATTCTCCAACTAAAATTAAAACTGCAATAAACGCAACTGCTGCTTTAACAACAACGCCTGTTATCTGCATGATTGAAATGCCTGACCCTCTAACAACAATAAGCTGAGATGTGGAAGCCAAATGGCCTAGCGCCAATAGCGAACCCAGTAAGATAATAACTGATGAATGCGCATAAATTACCGAAGGTAGGTCCATTGCAACATATTTCATAGCCTCGATAGCTGTATAGTTGGCTTGACCAATACTACTCACCTCATTAAGAAAATTAAAAAATGCATACACACCTAGCCACATAAGCATTACACCTAATGTGTAAAAAGCCATGGTTTTAACAATGTAGCGGTCTAAAATTTTCATTAAAATACAGTCTATAAACTCAATTTATTTAATACAACACTATTATGACAAATATTCACAGCGATAGAATCCTTATTCTTGATTTTGGCTC
>CAJVCJ010000064.1 GCA_910595855.1 Candidatus Thioglobus vulcanius
TCACTCGGCTCAAAAGTTTTGCAAATTCGCTCAGTTGAGTTTGCATCAAAATACAAAGTGCCTTTAAGGGTGTTATCATCATTGATTGATAATCCTGTTGGCACGTTAATTACTAGCGAGGAAAACATTGTGGAAAAAGCTGTTATTTCAGGCATTGCGCATAATAAAGATGAAGCAAAATTAAGTTTGATCGGCGTACCCGACAAGCCAGGTATTGCATTTAAAATTTTAAAAAATATTAGTGACGCTAATATTGAAGTGGATATGATTGTTCAAAGTGTTTCTGCTCGTGAAGGATTAACCAATTTTGCCTTTACTGTGCATCGTACTGATTTTGACAAGGCTAAGACCATCTTGCAAACTGTTTGTGATGAATTAGGCGCTAAGGGCGTGCAATCTGATGATAAAGTGGTTAAAGTGTCGTTAGTAGGTATTGGTATGCGTTCGCACGCAGGTATTGCTTCGCAGATGTTTGAGGTGTTACATAATGAAGCAATTAACATCCAAATGATCGCTACTAGTGAGATTAAAATCTCAGTAGTGATCGATGAAAAATATTTAGAATTAGCTGTGCGTTCATTGCACAGTGCTTTTGATTTAGACAAGGAATAAAAATGCCAGGATTTGACGATAGAGATGGATTAATTTGGTTTGATGGTGAATGGGTTGATTGGCGTGAAGCTAAGGTTCACGTTTTAACACACACATTGCATTATGGCATGGGTGTGTTCGAAGGTGTTCGTGCTTATGAAACCGCAAACGGTCCTGCAATTTTTAGACTGGAAGAGCATACTGATCGCTTGTTTAATTCTGCCAAGATCATGAATATGGACATTGGCTTTTCTAAAGATGAGCTTAACCAGGCACAAAAAGATGCTGTGGCTAAAAACAATCTTGATAGTGCTTATATTCGTCCAATGTGTTTTTATGGCTCAGAAGGTATGGGTTTACGTGCTGATGGTTTGAAAGTGCATACAATTATTGCTGCTTGGGAATGGGGTTCGTACCTTGGTGAAGAAAATATGACCAAAGGTATTCGCATTAAAACCTCTAGCTATACACGTCATCATGTGAATATCGCCATGACTAAGGCTAAGGCTAATGGTAACTATATTAATTCAATGCTGGCTTTACAAGAGGCGCTAACAGATGGTTATGATGAAGCATTATTATTGGATGTAGATGGCTTTGTTGCAGAAGGTAGTGGCGAGAACTTTTTCATTGTGCGTGATGGTGTGATTTATACGCCAGATTTAACATCTGCTTTGGCAGGTATTACACGTGATACGATTTTTAAGCTGGCAACAGATTTAGGCTATAAGGTAGTTGAAAAACGTATTACTCGTGATGAGGTATATTGTGCTGATGAGGCTTTCTTTACTGGTACGGCTGCTGAAGTGACACCAATTCGTGAGCTTGATAATCGTACAATTGGTAATGGTTCACGTGGCCCAATTACTGAAATATTACAAGCATTGTATTTTGATTGTGTATATGGTCGTAATGAAAAATACCAATCATGGATTGCTAAGGGTTCGTGTAAATGAATAATTCTATAGATGACACTCAACATAAATTTGTAAGTCACTCTGTGGTTTCTGAAGGTGAGTTACCATTTCATTGTCCGCCAAAAGATACCCAAAAATGGAATATGCATCCTAAAGTATATATCCAATTTGATAAAAAAGGCAAGGGTACTTGTCCTTATTGCGGCTCTCGCTACGAGCTAGGCTAAATGATTGATCGCAAGGCAATGAACGTGGTGTTAGTTGGGCCGATGGGCTCAGGTAAAACATCGGTTGGTCGTCGTCTTGCTTGTGTTTTAAAGCGTGATTTTTTTGATTCTGATTTTGAAATCGTAGCTCGTACTGGCGTTGCCATTGATCATATATTTGATGTTGAAGGTGAAGAGGGGTTTCGTCAGCGTGAAATAAACATGCTAAGTGAATTATGCGAAATTCCTAATATTGTTATTGCAACAGGTGGCGGCATTGTCATCAAGCCAGAAAATCGTGAATTATTAAAACGAGATAGTTTTGTGGTTTATTTGTCTTCTAGTGTTAAGCAGCTGGTTTCACGTACCGCAAAGTCAAAATCCCGACCATTATTAGAAAGATCTACTAATCGTGAAAAAACCATTCGTGAGTTAGTTGAAAAGCGCGAGCCACTTTATCAAGAGGTAGCTGACGTTGTTGTTGACACAACTGGAAAAAAACTATACGCTATCATTAACGAAATTAAAAAATCCATTCCTAAATGAAAACAACACTAGCTTTGAGTTTAACCTTGCTACTGAGTGGAAGCTCAATAGCAATGACACAAGCTGAGTTTGTTGATCGTTTAATCAAAAGTCATCCATTTTTCACCCAGCAAGAATTTGATCAGAAAGCTACAAAAATTGATTATGATGCTAGCAGTGAAAATCAAGACTGGATGCTTAGCACGTCAGTTAAATCATCTAATAAATTAAACGCTCAAACTTCTAGTGCCAGTATAGGTGCAACACGTAATATGGTTGTTACGGGTGGTGATTTCACACTTAGCAATGTTTGGAGTGATGGCGTGGCTACGGATAAGTTGACCATGACTTATTCACACCCTTTGTTAAAAAATGCACAGGGCGTTAATGATTTGTTAAAGGGTGATTTGGCAAAGATTGCTATTAAGGTAAATACGCTCAAGTTGAAACAAAGTGCAGAAGAGTTTGTGTTAACCCAGTTATATAAATTGGTTGATTTAAGCTATGCTCAAGAGCAGCTAATTTTAACCAATCATCGACTAACATTGGCTCAACAAGAATTAAGCTTAGTAAAAGATAAGTTTGAACAGTCTCTTGTGGACGAGGTTGATGTGTTATTGCAAGAGGACGCTTTTCAGAGGGTATTGCAAAAACAATTACAAGCAGAGCAAGATCTTGATTTGCTAAAGCAAGAGTTGTCAATCACTCTAGGTATGTCTGTGGGGTCAATTCATAGTGATTATGATCTTTATCAGCTGTACCAAACTGAGTTTGATAATCTGTCACAACAGTTAGTACAAAATACAACTGAAATGAAGCTTGTTAGTTTAGATCGATCTATCTTGCAAAGACAATTATTGAGTGATAAAAACAACACCCAGGCACTACTTGATTTAACCATCGGTACTAGCAATGAAAATACTAATGATTGGAGTGTCGGTCTTGATTTGAGCTATCCTTTGGGCAATACAAAAGCAAAATCAGCACTTGAAAAAACACAAATAAACCTTGCTAAAAATAAAGAAAACGCCACAGAAAAGCTATTAAATTTAACCATTAAGATAAGTGTACTGGGTAAAAAATTACAGCATTTGGTAAAATTATTGGATACTTATCAAGCACGTATCAACATTGCTGATGCGCGTACTTTGGCTGAGAAAAAGCGATATGAGTTAGGTAATTCACAAGTAAGTTTTGTTATCTCTGCGCAGAATAATGTGCATGATGTAAAGTTGGCCTATGCGCAAGCTGCGGTTAAATATCAAAAGTCAGTGCTTGAGTTTAAAGCCGTTATTGATCAGTTGATGTAATGGCAATCAAATATACGGTTACCCCTAAAAACTTACACGCACATCTATTTCAAGTTGAGCTTAGCATTCAAAATCCAAATCCACTAGGTCAGGTTTTTTCATTACCAAGCTGGATTCCAGGTAGTTATTTAATTCGAGATTTTGCCAAAAATATTGTCAGTATTCAAGCGCAAAGTTGTGGTGAATTAATTGAGATTAACAAGTTAGATAAAAATCATTGGATTACCCAACCATGTGGCGATGAGCTCACTTTAACTTATGAAGTTTATGCATTTGACTTATCTGTTAGAAGTGCATATTTAACCAGCGAACGTGCTTTTTTTAACGGCACCAGCCTATTTTTATTGCCACTTGGGCTTGAGTCAGAGCCATGTGAATTGAATATAGTTGCTGCTGATACTAAGCAAACTATGGGTAATTGGTCTTGTGCTACTGGTTTAGAGCAAGTCGATGAGCTAGCTTTTAAGGCGCAGAATTATCAAGATTTAATCGATCATCCGGTAGAGATGTCAGACTTTACCTTATTTGAATTTGATGCAAATAATGTTAAACATAAAATGGCAATTACTGGCTTTCATAATGCAGATGTATCTCGCTTAAAGCAAGATTTAAAAACCATTTGCAATCATCATATTGCTTTTTTTAATCACGATGTTCCTTTTAAGGATTACACTTTTTTAACTCTAGTTAAAACAAATGGCTATGGTGGCTTAGAGCATAAAAATTCAACGAGTTTAATTTGCTCTAGAAAAGAGCTGCCTGTTGTAGATATGAATGACATCAATAAAGATTACACTCGATTTTTGTCATTGTGCTCTCATGAGTACTTTCACTCTTGGTGGATTAAAACCATTAAACCAGCAAGCTTTCATCAATTAGATTTAAATCGAGAAAACTATACAGAACAGCTTTGGATTTTTGAAGGCTTTACTTCGTATTATGATGAGTTGTCATTACTTAGAACTAAGCTTCTAACACCGGAAAAATATCTTGATTTATTTGCACAAACTATAACTCGCGTACAAAAATCTAAAGGCCGATTAACCCAATCATTAGCGCAGTCTAGTTACGAGACTTGGACTAAATTCTATCAACAAGATGAAAACGCGCCTAATGCGATTGTTAGTTATTACACTAAGGGTGCTTTGCTGGCTTTTACGCTTGATATTGAAATACGAAAACGAACCAAAGGTGTTAAATGCTTGGATGATGTCATGCGTCATGCATGGGAGAATTGTCAAGAATCTGGCCTAGAGGATAACAGCATACAAATGTTTGTTAATGAGTTGGTTGGCGATGATATGAGCTCTTTTTTTAATGATTATTTATACGGTGTAAAGGAGCTACCTTTGCAGCAGAGTTTTGATTATGTTGGTGTTGATTGTGAGTTTGTTGCATATGCTGAAGATTTGACAGACTTTGGTCTTAATATCAGTACACAGTCTGAATTTAGCCAGATTACACATGTGTTTGCAAATACGAGTGCGCAAGCTGCAGGCTTATATGTTGGCGATAAAATTGTCAGTATCAACTATCAGCAATTAAAAGATAAGCCGTTAATCGCTGAAATCAATAAGTATGCCATGGGTGAGATGATTAAAGTCGGTGTATTGCGTGATGAATTATTACTAGAAATTCCTGTATTAATTACCGATATTACACCATCATATTGCCGATTAAGCCTTACAACTAAGCTAGATAAAGATACAGTTAGTAGACAAGAAAAATGGTTTTACCAAGAATAAAACTCCCTAAATTACTGGTTAAGCCGGTTGGTCGTGCAATAAGTGATTTTGGCATGATTAAGGATGGCGATAAAATATTACTCGCCGTATCTGGTGGTAAGGATTCATTAAGCTTGTTTCATTTACTTAGGCATTTTCAAAAACATGCGCCGATCAATTTTGAGTTGGGCGTTGTTACTATTGATCCTCAGGTAGAAGGGTTTGAGCCACAAGCTTTGAGTGAGTTTTTTAGCCAGTTTGATACGCCATATTTTTTTGAAGAGTTTCCTATTTTGGAGCAGGCTAAAGAAAGTATGAAGGGCGATTCTTATTGTTCATTTTGCGCGCGTATTAAGCGTGGTCTGATGTACAAAGT
>CAJVCJ010000065.1 GCA_910595855.1 Candidatus Thioglobus vulcanius
ATAATTTATATTATGTTAAATTAATTGTATTTCCACTTTAGTTTATATTATTTTTTCACACCCCTGCCAATCTAAGCGTTATTACGCTAATTTCAAAACTCTTTTGATTGTCCCTAGACAAATACCTAAAAAACTAATTCGCTTTCCATTGACAAAATTGATTTCAAGCTCCTTCTGACCATTTTCATTCCAATGAGTCTCTAAACCCTCTTTTTTACCATTGACATAGTTGTTACTACCTTTCTTTTGACCATTTTTGTGCCAATAGGTTGCTAAACCTTCCTCTTTGCCGTTAACAACTTTGATTTCACGCTCTTTCTGACCGTTTTCATGCCACTGAGTCAATAAACCATCTTGCTTGTTTTCTTTAAAGTTAGCTTCAGATTTCTTCTGACCGTTTTCGTACCAAAGAATCTTTAGCCCCTCTTCCTTGCCATTAACAAAGTGAGAATCAGTTTTCTTCTGACCATTTTCATGCCAAAGAGTTACTAAACCATCTCGCTCGCCGTCTTTAAAGTTGACTTTAGCCTTCTTCTGAGCATTTTCATGCCAAAGAGTTACTAAACCATCTCGCTGGCCATCTTTAAAATTGACTTCGGATTTTCTCTGCCCATTCTCGTACCATTGAGTTTCTAAACCCTCTTCCTTTTCCTTGGTAAAGTTGGTTTCAGATTTCTTCTGACCGTTCTCGTACCAATAGGTTGTTAAACCATCTTCCTTTCCATCTTTAAAGTTAACTTTGGTTTTCTTCTGACTGTTTTCGTACCAATAGGTTGTTAAACTATCTTTCTTGCCATTAACGAGATTTACTTCAGATTCCTTCTGGCCGTTTTCGTGCCATTGGGTTACTAAGCCATCTCTCTCGCCGTCTTTAAAGTTGACTTCAGCTTTCTTCTGACCATTCTCGCTCCAAAAGATCGTTAAGCCGTCTTTCTTGCCATTAATAAAATTGACTTCAGCTTTCTTTTGCCCATTTTTGTACCACTGGATTTCTAGTCCCTCTTCTTTTCCATTAACAAAATTGACTTCAGCTTTCTTTTGTCCATCTTTGTACCACTGGATTTCTAAGCCCTCTTCTTTTCCATCAGCCAATTTTATTTGCTCTTTAACGATGTTATCGTCTGTACATTTAATTGCTTCATTATTCATGATTTATTCTTATTTCATTATCTCAAAATGCTTGCAAGCCACCTAATTTGACTCTCAACTGTTAATTTATTGTCAGTTACTTTAAGAGGTCTCAAATACATATTCTTGGCAAGTATTACATTCACCATCAAGACATTAATTTTAACGGTTGGGGTTAAGGCGAACAAGCATCTTTATTTTAAATGGCTAGGCTTATACAATTGAATGGGTTGATAGCCTAAGTTAATGTAGTTATTAATCTTGGCTGGACCACTATCAACAACATCAACAATATCAATATAGCCACTAGGTTTTATGCCAAACCATGAGGAGTGTGTGCCACAAACATGTAAATCGACATCTTCTTTTTGTACAAGATCCTCTAAGATAGACATTGCCTTTTGTTGTTTTTTTGCTCTTTTTCTTAGTAGTTGAAATTGTTCGCGACCATGAGATACAACAGCAATTTCTATATTTGGATATTTATCTTTCAACTGTATTCTTAAATCTTTGATCATGGGCGCAGCCCACTCCCAAGTATTTTTACCTCTTTCAATCAGTTCAAATACCACACCCTCAGGTTCATTATTGGACTGCAGAAGACGGTCAACACCAGGGTGTGTGTAATTCGCCATTACAGTGCTGCTTAAAAGTAATAATATTAGCACTTTAAATTTAATCATGTATTAACACCTTATCTTTGATTGTTCTGTAATCATTGTATCGCTTACTCTTTATAATGGCAAATATGTCTAATCAGATTTTTAATATTCAACTGAATAATAAGCAGATTTTTGAATGTCCAGAGAATGATTCAATTCTTGAAGGTGGCCTGCGCCATGGTTTAGCTATCAACTATAAATGTAGTAATGGTACGTGCGGCACTTGCAAGGCAAAACTTATTGAGGGTGAGATAGAAAAAATTAAACATCATGATTATTCACTCTCTACTAGTGAAATAGATAATAAAGAATTCTTAACATGTTGTCATGCGCCACGTGCAGATATCAAGATCGAGCTTGATTTAATTGGAGATGTTCGATCAATTCCCATTCAAAGCATCCAAACCAAAATTAAAGATATTCGCTTTATTAACGATGATATGGCGATTGTCACTCTAAGAACACCAAGATCTCAAACCCTGCAGTTTATGGCCGGTCAAGATGTAGAATTGAGTTTTAAAGGTGTTGTTTCTCGTTACCCTATCGCCTCCTGCCCTTGTCACGGCATGGAATTAGAGTTTCATATTCGAAATCTTAATATTGATAAATTTTCACAAGAAATTTTTTCTAAAAAACTAAAGGCAAAGGCTAAGGTTGAGTTGGTAGGCCCAAAAGGCATGTTTGTACTAAAAGAAACATCCACCAAACCAATGGTTTTTATTGCTTGGGATGGCGGCTTTGCTCCTATTAGAAGTTTAGCCGAACATGCATTTTCTTTAGAAATGACCAATCCTGTTTATTTTTATTGGGCTTATCCTGCTACCGAACCTTCACCCTATTTTGATAACTACGCACAATCTTGGCATGCGGTGATGGATGAGTATCATTATCAAACCATTGCGTGTGATTTTGATCGATCTAGTAAAAATGATTGCCATAAGGTGGCTAAACAAATTTATGACTCGTTAGATCATAAAGTGATTAATCAATCTGAACTCTACATTTCTGCTCCAGCTGAAGTTTTGATATATTTAGGTGAATTTCTACTTGATAATGGCTTAGACGAATCACAACTAATCGCTTCTCCTATTTAGCAATTTTTTTGTTGTAAATAGGGTTATGATAGAGCCATGCTTCTCATTTATTATGCAGCATTGGTTATTGGGTTAACCGTTCTATTTTCTCGATATGAACGGTATTTACACCTTTTTGTCCTTATTTTCTCAGTTTCAACACTTTCCCTTCTTGTTGCTCTGGGGTTAAATTACTTAGCTATTTGGATAATAGGATTTATTCTATTATTTATTAATTTGGTTCTATCTGTCGCCTTTATTAGGCTATTACTAATTAAACCCATTGTCTCTCGTTTTGCGAATAAAGCCAAATTTTCTATCAGCGATACTGAGAGAGTGGCAATAGAGTGTGGTGATACTTATTGGGAAAAGCAATTGTTTATTAATCAGCTTGATTGGCATAAATTATTAACTATTAAAACCAAGTTGTTAAGCCCTATAGAAAATGATTTTATTCATAATAAAGTACCTTTACTTTGTGACACATTCATTCAATTTGGCTTATCAGATAAGACGTTAGATCAAATCAAATCAGCAGGATTTTGGTCTCTTAATATTCCTAAAAAATATGGAGGACTTGACTTTTCTGCACAGGCGCATTCAAAAATTTTGACTCAATTATCTAGCTGTAACATTTCTTTAGCAGTGACTGTTATGGTTCCTAATTCCTTAGGTCCGGCTGAATTAATTTTGCATTATGGCACAGATGAACAAAAAAAATATTTATTGCCGAAACTAGCCACTGGCGTCCATATTCCTTGTTTTGCATTAACTTCCACTGAAGCAGGATCAGATGCTGGAGCTATGATTGATTCTGGTGTTATTTGTCAGCAAATGCATAATGGTGATAATGTTTTAGGAATTCGCCTCAATTGGGATAAACGCTATACCACTCTTGCACCAATCGCCACACTTATCGGTCTTGCTTTTAAAACATATGACCCTGAAAACTTAATTGGCACCCAGTCAGATTTGGGCATTACTTGTGCTTTGGTTGATAGCTCTCTTAAAGGTGTGAGTATTGGTCGTTACCACCACCCTATTGGTTCTAATTTTAGTAATGGCCCACACCAAGGAAAAGATGTGTTTATTCCAATGTCTGCCGTTATTGGTGGTCAAGCAATGATTGGCCAAGGTTGGCTGATGTTAATGGAATCACTCTCCTTAGGTCGTGGAATATCATTACCTTCATTGTCATTAGCGGGCGTCGAGCTGAGTCTTAAAACCTCACTTGAATATGCTTTGATTAGGAAGCAGTTTAAGCAATCACTATATCGATTTCAAGGAATTTCAGAGCAGTTGGTATCTATGGCTGCAGACACTTTAATCATGAAAGCTATGAGTAACTTCCATTTAGACTTACTCGACCAGGGACTTAACCCCTCAGTGAGTTCTGCAATTTTAAAATACCATCATACTGAATTATTACGAACTAATATTAATCGAGCAATGGATATCCATGGTGGCAAGACAGTGATGCTTGGACAGCGCAACTATTTGTCTGATCTTTATCAGGCAATCCCTATAGCTATTACTGTTGAAGGTGCAAACATACTAACTCGATCCATGATTATTTTTGGACAAGGGTTACTGCGCTGCCATCCATTTTTAAAAGATGAAATGGCCAGTTTAGAAAAAAAAGATTTGACATTGTTTAACCAATTATCAGGTCGTCACTTAGCTCACCTTATCAGTGTAAAAATCAAAGGTTTTGTTTTGCAATTAAGCGTTGGTCGCCTTGCTAAGACTCCTAAAAATACCAAAGGATTTGAAAAACATGGCTACCAACAATTGGCCACCCTAAGTGCCAGTTTTTCTTTTCTGGTTGAAATTTCATTAATTAAATTTGGTGCAAAAATTAAATTTCAAGAGAGTGTTAATGGAATGTTTTCGGACTTATTAATAAAGATGTACGGTATTTCAACTTTACTGAGATATTATCAAGTACTAGGCCATGAGTTTGACAATCTTGTTGAGTGGACTTTACAAAAACAAATTCACCAGTCGCAAGTTTTGCTTAGTGATATTTGTGATCAATTAAATTATTCATCTATATTTAAGTGGGTTATTTTACCTAGAGGTATTAAACAGACATTTCCCAGTATCAAACTACAGGATAAGGTCATTAATCAATTGATTAATGATTCCAGCTTAAAAGATATGCTTACAAGTAATGTGATGTATGCAAAGCATAGTGCATTAGATGAATTAGATGAAGCTTATATACTTGCACTAGAGGCTGAAAAGGTTTATAAAAGAGTTGGATATGTTGATAATTTTGAAGCCATTGATGCACTATTAGATAAACAGCTAATTAATGTCGATGATCATCAGTTGTTATTACATTTAACTAAGTTGCGTCAAAAAATATTAATGGTGGACGATTATGAAGATTAACAAGGTTGGTATTTTAGGCAGTGGGACGATGGGTGCACAAATTGCAGCTGTATTTGCCAATGCAAACATCCCTACTTTGTTATTTGGTTTTGCATCCCATGTTAAAGATGATCTAAATAATATCAAAAACTTAAAACCTGAGGCATTCACTCACCCCTCTCAACAATCTTGGATTTATCCAGCTTCTTTTGAAAATGATTTGGCTAAATTAAAAGAGTGTGATTTGGTTATTGAAGCAATTGTTGAGAATTTAAGTGCCAAACAAGATCTCTTTAATAAGGTGATTCCTTATTTATCTGTTAGTGTTGTTTTATCAACCAATACATCTAGTTTAAACATTGATCAAATTGGGGAGGATTTAGGTAAATTTCAGAATCAATTCTGTGGCATCCATTTTTTTAATCCACCACGTTACATGTCTTTGGTTGAGTTAATACCAACCAAACAAACTGATACTAAAATATTAGACCAGCTAGAAGGGTTTTTTACCTCAGAACTAGGTAAAAATATTCTCCATGCTAAGGACGAGCCTGGCTTTGTTGCTAATCGTATTGGGGTCTTTTCTATGGCAACTTGTATCTACCATGCTAACAGACTAAATCTTAATTTTGATACGGTTGATGCCTTGACAGGGGCTCAATTAAAACGACCAAAAAGCGCAACTTTTAGAACGGCTGATTTAGTTGGATTAGACATTTTAAGTCATATTTTAAATCAATTTTATCATATGCTTGAAGAAGACCCTTGGCGCGCTTATTTTAAAAATCCTCAGTGGTTAAAGCAATTATTAAAGCAACATGCACTGGGTGAAAAAACCAAGACTGGTATTTATAAAAAAGAGAATGGTGAAATTAAAGTTTATCAAATAGATGATAAAAATTATATCAAAGCTAACTATGAGATTGATTCTTCCGTTAAATCTATTTTAAAAACAGATAGCTCCCTATGGATTGCCAAGCTTAAAGCTAATCAACACCCTCAATCGCAGTTTCTTTATTCAGTGATTAAAGACACTTGTCTTTATAGCGCTTATCACTTACAAGCGATTGCGATCTCAACTAGAGATATTGATTGGGCACTACGTTGGGGTTTTGGCTGGGAAGTGGGGATTTTTGAATTGTGGCAAGCTAACGGCATTCAGACTTCATTAAATTTATTCTTAGAAGATGATCCAGACATGTCATTGCCTTCTTGGATTAATAATTTGTCAAGCTTTTATACCGATGATGGTGCGTATTCGCCTAGTGATAACAAATTTATTCCTTATTCTAACCATCCGGTTTATGAGCGCCAACTGTATCGTCCTTCACTAATGGGTGAATTTCAAAATAGGAAAGAACAAATTATTTTTGAAAATGATTCAGTTAAATTCTTTCATGAAAATGATGGTATCACGATCTTTAGTTTAAAAACTAAGTTACATACATTGAATTTAGAAATGATTGAATCACTACAACAGGCCATAAAAATTTCCGAGCAAGAGTTTAAAGCCATGATTTTATGGCAAGATAGCGCTCCTTTTTGTGCAGGCGCTAATTTGTATGAGATTGTTGCTGGTGCTAAATTAGGCATGATAGATCATCAAAATTTATATACTAAGCTTAAGAAAAAAGCTTGGCAACTATTTAAACCTAATTTGCCAAATATTGATGACTTAAGGCCTATCAATGACGTGATTGAATTATTACAAAAAACTCTAATGTCACTTAAATACAGCAAAATTCCAACTATTGCAGCAGTTGAGGGTTTAGCATTGGGTGGTGGTTGCGAATTACTAATGCATTGTAATCGTCGAGTGGCTCATGCAGAAAGCTACATTGGTTTAGTAGAGATGGGTGTTGGTCTAATTCCTGCGGGTGGTGGCTGTAAAGAGATGGCTAGACGGGCGGCAACTAGAAAAGATAGCTCTACTGCATTGAGTCAATATTTTGAGCAAATCGGGTTGGCTAAAGTATCTAAAAGTGCACGATTAGCTGTTGATATGGGATATTTAGATCATCAGGATGTTATTGTTACACAACGACTAGAATTATTATATGTTGCTAAGACGCAGGCAAAAATTATGATTGATGGGCAGTATCGTCCAGAAGATCTATATCAGACCTTTAAAGTTGGTGGCGTTACCGCAAAAGCTAACATATTAGCACAATTGACCAATATGAAGGCTGGTGGCTTTATTTCCGAACATGATGAATTAATTGCACAAAAAATTGCAGATACTCTCTGTGGTAGTGAACTTGATGCCAACACCGTGGTTGATAGTCAATATTTATTAGATTTAGAAAAAGCTCATTTTATCGAGCTGTTGAAGTTGCAAAAAACGCAAGATAGGATTGAGCATATGTTGATTAAACACAAATTGTTAAGGAATTAATATGTCAGAAGCAGTCTACATTGTTAATTGTGTTAGAACCCCTGTTGGTAAGGCCGGTGGTGTCTTTAAAAAAGTTCGTCCTGATGATTTGCTTAGCTTTGTTTTAAGCTCTTTGTTGAAGGATAGTCCAAGTATTGATCCTCTAACAATCGACGATGTTATTATTGGCTGTGCAATGCCAGAGGCTGAACAAGGTCTTAATGTTGCTAGAATCTCCGCTTTACTCGCAAATTACCCTCATTCAGTCCCTGGTGTGACGGTGAATCGTTTTTGTGCTTCAGGTCTACAGTCTATCGCCTATGCAGCTGACAGAATTCGTTTAGGTGAGGCGGATGTAATGGTAGCTGGGGGTGTTGAGTCAATGAGCATGATTCCAATGATGGGGCATCATCCTGCTTTTAATATCAAAGTTTTTAAGACAGATAATGTGGGTCTTGCCTACGGCATGGGCGCTACTGCCGAGTTGGTGGCTAAAAAATATCATATCGATAGAAATTCGCAAGATCGTTTTGCTTTTGAATCTCATCTAAAAGCCATTAATGCAGTTGAGAAAAATTATTTTAAAGATGAAATAAAACCCTACAATGTTATTACCAAATCTTACAATTTAGAGTTACAAAAAGCAACGCACCAATCTAATATTGTATCTATGGATGAAGGCGTTAGATTTAACACTTCAATTGAGCAGCTAGGAAAATTAAATCCTGTATTTAATCACCAAGGTTCAGTTACGGCGGGCAATAGCTCACAAATGAGTGATGGTGCTAGCGCTATTTTATTATGTAGTGAAAAAGCACTCAAGCGTTTTGATTTAACACCAATAGCACGGTTTGTTGGTTATGCGGTAAGTGGTGTCGATCCCAAAATAATGGGGATAGGTCCAGCCTTGGCCATTCCAAAAATATTGACACAATGTGGGCTTAAGCAGCATGACATTGGTCACATTGAGCTTAACGAGGCTTTTGCCGCTCAAAGTCTGGCTATTATTCGAGAATTGAAACTGGATCCAGCTATTGTTAACCCTTTAGGGGGAGCTATTGCCTTGGGTCATCCATTAGGTGCAACTGGAAGTATTAGAACTACAACGCTACTTCATCATTTACAAAGAACTAATACACGTTACGGCATGGTAACAATGTGTATTGGTGGTGGTATGGGGGCTGCTGGTATTTTTGAAAAACTATGAATAATAAGTTGACACATTTAACGCAAATGCTAGATGAGGCATTTTACAAAAAACCTGACCATCTAGCATTGATTGGCCTGGGCAAATCAATGCATTATGATGAACTGTATAACCATAGTATTTGTTTATCAAATTACTTATCGTCTCAAGTCAATAAAGGCGTAGTTGGCATTATGATGCCTAATATTTTGGCACAACCTGTTAGCCTTTTTGGAGCCTGGTATGCTGATCGTACAGTGACATTGCTTAATCCACTTTACACGAGTACAGAGTTGTTAAAACAATGCTTAGATGCTCAAGTTAGTACTATTATTGTTGCCAAGGTATTTTATAAAAAACTTACCCCTATCCTTAAAGATACCAAAATAAAATATATTGTTACAGTTGGTATTGGGGATTTTCAACCATTCTTTAAGCGACAGATTGTAAATCTTAGCACCTGCTTTAAAAGCAAGTCATTTAGATTACAAAAATACTCGCAGTTAAATTATACGACGCTAAACCATATAGTGAGTAATTATTCTAAAAAACCTAAGATCGGAAGATTTAAAAACAAAATAGCCTTGTTACAATATACTGGAGGAACAAGTGGAACCCCCAAGCCTGCAACCTTAAAGCATTCTAATATTTTAGCCAATATCAATCAACTTGAGCAATGGCTCCCAGAGGATATCAATAGTGATAGCATTATCTTAACCGCCCTGCCACTTTATCATGTCTTTGCGTTAAGCGTTAATTTCTTGTTATTTATACATATCAAAGGCACCAATGTATTGGTACTTGACCCAAGGTCTATTAAACAATTAATCAAACCAATTAAAGAATACAATATTAGTGTGATTACTGGCGTAAATACACTGTTCAATGTATTGGTTCGACACAAAGACTTTAAAAAAATTAATTTTTCAAATTTAAAGTTGACCGTATCAGGAGGGATGCCGCTAGATAAAAAAACGTCAGACCAATGGCAGCTCATAGTTGGCAAACCTATCTTGCAAGGATATGGACTGAGTGAATGCTCACCTGTTGTTAGTGTTGAAGACTATCAAACAAGTGAATTTAGTGGATCTGTCGGAAGACCTTTGATTGATACTAAGGTTAAAATTTTTGATCCAGAATTAAATGAACTAAAAATCAATAAAATTGGCGAAATAGGCATTAAAGGCCCTCAGGTAATGAAATCATATTGGCACAGAGAAGAGCTGAACACAAAAGTTTTTACCACGGATGGTTATTTTCTTAGTGGTGATTTAGGTTATTTAGATGAATATGGCCGAATTGTTATTGTTGATCGGGTGAAAGATATGGTTATTGTTTCAGGATTTAATGTTTACCCATGCAATGTAGAGCAAGTATTGGATCAGCACCCAGATGTTTTAGAGTCTGCCTGTGTTGGCATTGATCACAAGGTTAGTGGTCAAACTATCAAGGCTTTTGTTGTTAAAAAATCAGACTCATCACTTAAGAAAAAGTCGCTTATTAATCACTGTAAAAAACATCTTGCTCATTATAAAATTCCAAAAAAAATTGAGTGGGTTGAATCGCTGCCAAAATCTATTGACGGAAAAATTATTAAGAGATTGTTAAATTATTAATAAAAATAGATTTTTTTGTATTCTTACCCCCAACTATTAGCCCATAAGGCTTTACGCTTTTTATTAGAAAAAAGTAATATTACGGCATTATAAATTGATGATATTTACACGCTACATTTGCTGAAATTATTTTCATTTATTTTCATTCTCGCAATCCCTTTTGCATCAATATGTTTGGTGATTTTGAGCTATTTATGGCTAATACACCCCCTTGCAAAAAAAGGCAAAACACACTATATTTAGTTGTAGTTATCTTTTATTAACACTATATGTAGTGTTTTTACTCGGGGGGAGTATGAATCAAAATATTAAAGTCACCAAGCGAAATGGCCAGCAAGAGTCAATCGATATGGAGAAAATCCATCGCGTTGTGCACTGGGCATCTCAAGACCTAAAAGGGGTGAGCGTCTCCCAAGTTGAGATCAATGCGCAACTGGCATTTTTCGATGGCATTAAGACTGAAGATATTCATGAAACTATTATTAAATCAGCTGCTGATTTAATCTCTACCGATTCTCCCGATTATCAGTATTTAGCTGCGCGTTTGGCTATTTTTCATTTGCGTAAAAAAGCCTTTAAATCTTTTACCCCGCCCCCCCTTTTTGAGCATGTAACAAAATTTACTGATTTAGGTATTTACGATAAAGATATTCTAGATAAATACACGAAAGATGAAATTCAAGAGCTTGATGAATACACTGATCACTGGCGTGACATGAAGTTTTCTTATGCTGCTGTTAAACAGCTTGAAGGAAAATACTTAGTGCAGAATCGTGTTACTGGTGCTATTTATGAATCTCCGCAGCAGCTTTATATGTTGGTGGGTATGTGCTTATTTCAGGAGTATACAAGCCAAGCTAGAATGGAGATTGTTAAGCGCTTTTATGATGCTGTTTCTAATTTTAAAATTTCACTTCCAACGCCAATCATGGCAGGTGTTCGCACCCCTACTCGTCAGTTTTCGTCTTGTGTTTTAATTGAAGCAGATGATGATCTTGATTCAATTAGTGCAACCGCAGGCGCTATTGTTAAGTATGTTTCTCAGCGTGCTGGCATCGGTGTTAATGCAGGCCGTATTCGTGCCATTGGCAGTCCTATTCGCAATGGTGAGGCAACGCACACTGGTTGTATTCCTTTTTACAAACACTTCCATACAGCGGTTAAATCTTGTTCTCAAGGTGGCGTTCGTGGTGGTGCAGCTACCCTATTCTATCCATTGTGGCATTTAGAGGTTGAAAGCTTACTGGTGTTGAAAAATAATACGGGTACTGATGAAAACAGAATTCGTCATTTAGATTATGGTGTGCAATTTAACGGTCTAATGTACCAGCGTTTTTTAGAGGATGGCAACATTACGCTTTTCTCACCGCATGAGGTGCCCGGCTTGTACGATGCATACTTTGAAGATCAAGCTGAATTCAAACGTTTGTATGAGGTCTATGAGCAAGATGATTCAATTCGCAAGCAAACTATTAAGGCTAGAGATTTATTTGCCAAGTTTATGCAAGAGCGTGCCAATACGGGTCGTATCTATTTGCAAAATGTTGATCATTGTAATACTCATGGTGCATTTGATCCAAAAGTTGCGCCAGTTCGTCAATCAAATCTTTGTATGGAGATTACCTTACCAACTAAACCGCTACATTCAGTTCAAGATGAAAACGGAGAGGTGGCGCTGTGTACGCTTTCTGCAGTTAATCTAGGCGCACTAGATTCACTGGATGAACTTGAGGATATCACCGATATTATTGTTCGTGCTTTGGACTCGCTACTTGATTACCAAGATTATCCAATAAAAGCGGCAAAAATTGCTAGTATGAATCGTCGCACATTGGGCATTGGTGTGACAAACTTAGCTTATTATTTGGCCAAAAATAATGCTAAATATTCTGATGGATCTGGCAATGAATTAATTCACAATGCTTTTGAGGCTTTACAATACTATTCATTAAAGGCATCAAATATCCTGGCTAATGAAAAAGGTGCTTGTCCTTTATTTCACGAGACTCAATATGCTAAAGGCATTATGCCAATTGACACCTATAAAAAAGATGTCGATGCATTTTGCAGTAGTGAGTTAACCTTAGACTGGGATCAATTACGTAGTGATATTAAAGAAAATGGCTTAAGAAATTCAACTTTAACTGCACTAATGCCATGTGAGAGTTCATCGCAAATCTCTAATTCAACCAATGGCATTGAACCACCAAGAGGCTTTGTTTCAATTAAACAGTCTAAAGATGGCATCTTAAAGCAAATCGTACCAGATTATGAAAATTTAAAAGATAAGTACGAGCTACTATGGGAGATTAAAGATAACGAGGGTTATTTGCAGCTTTGTGCCATTATGCAAAAATTTGTCGACCAATCAATTAGCGCTAATACACATTATGACCCTTCTCAATTTGAGGGCAATCGAGTGCCAATGAAGTTGTTCTTAATGGATCTTTTGAAGGCTTATAAATACGGCGTTAAGACACTTTATTATCATACGACGCGTGATGGCGGTGGCGATGACATGCTCGAAAAAGAAGATGATAATGCCTGCGCTGACGGCGTTTGTAAACTTTAACGGAATCAATTATGTCATATACTATTTTTAATAAAACAGCTATCGATACATTAACCCAGCCAATGTTTTTTGGTGAGACAGTTAACGTTGCTCGTTTCGATAAGCAAAAGTTTGAGATGTTTGAAAAGCTTACAGAAAAACAGCTGTCTTTCTTTTGGCGACCTGAAGAGATTGATGTCTCCAAGGATAAAATGGATTTTGCTAAATTATTGCCAAATGAAAAGCATATCTTCCTCTCTAATCTGCAATATCAAATCTTACTGGATTCGGTTCAAGGGCGTAGTCCTAATATTGCCTTTTTACCAATTGTCTCATTGCCAGAATTAGAAAATTGGATTGAAACTTGGTCTTTTTCTGAAACAATCCACTCGCGCTCTTACACGCATATTATTCGCGCCATTGTTAATGAGCCAGGTGCCGTGTTTGACGATATCATGAAGACAGAGCAAATCATTGAGCGTGCTGAGAGTGTATCTAAACACTACGATGAGCTCATTAAGTGCTCTCAAGCTTATTTACTTCATGGTGAGGGTACGCACGATCTAAATGGCGAATCAACCACCATTGATCTTAAATGTCTTAAGCGCAAGCTTTATTTAACCATTATGTCGGTTAACATTCTTGAGGCAGTACGTTTCTATGTGTCTTTCGCTTGTTCGTTTGCATTTGCTGAGCGCAAGGTAATGGAAGGCAATGCCAAAATTATTAAAATGATTGCGCGTGATGAGGCACTACATTTAACTGGCACGCAACACATGATTAATCTAATTCGTGAGGGTAAGGATGATCCAGAGATGGCTCAAATTGCTGCTGATTGTGAAGAAGAAGTGATTGAAATGTTTAAAGAGGCTTGTGAGCAAGAAAAAAATTGGGCAGGGTATTTATTCCGTGATGGCTCAATGATTGGCCTGAATGCTGACATCCTAAAACAATATCTTGAATATATTACCAATATACGTATGAAAGCGATTGGCTTAACACCTATTTTTGATGAATGCACAAATCCACTACCGTGGATTAATCATTGGCTGGATTCTGATAATGTTCAAGTGGCGCCTCAAGAAACAGAGATTACTTCTTATTTAGTTAGTGCTATTGACAACACGCTAGAGCAGGATGATTCTGATTTTGGTGACTTTAAACTGTAATTGATTAATGTTTAGAATTGATATCAATAACATTAACGGTAAAACCGAATCGCTTTATGTGTATGGTGAGCAATCGATTCTAACTGAGTTAGAGGATCATAGCATACTCATCAATCACTCTTGTCGACAAGGTCATTGCGGCTCTTGTGTTTTACAATTGCTTAAGGGTGATGTCATGCATCAAGATTGTTTGGTGCCGTTATCTCGAGGTGAAATTCTAGCCTGTCAAGCTAAACCCATTACTGACATTGAGATAGGCTCAAGAAATTGATAGGTTGTGAATGTAGTCTAGTACTTCTTGGCTATTACCTTTAAAAATAACACGATCCAGTTTCTTTTGAATTTGATAGTTATACATAGGGTCGTAATAATCAACTAGAAGCGACTCTACAATAGGCAAAAAACCATCAAAATTATCCGTACTTTGATAGTTATTTAGCGCCAATTGAACTTGTAGTTTCATGACTTTATAGCGCTCTAATCCTAATCTTTTTTGAATCTTTTCTAGGCTTCGAAGCCAGTAGTTGGCAAAGTTATCAAAACCTTGATCGACATCTTGAGCAATAAAATTATCATGCATGTGAATGACATAAGCATCCATACTAACTTGAACGCGTTCTTGCGTAGTAGCCTCTAATAAAATTAGATCGGCCTGAGAGGTTTTGTTTTTAACACAATCAGGAATGTGGACAGTGCCAACATTAGCACCCTCGTCTTCAAAAATTAAATGCGAGTAATCTTGTTTTTTAATTAATTCAATCGCAAGCTCATTCTCAAAAGAAATTTGAGTTGGCTGAGGTGTTGTGGTATTGCCAAAGGCAGAGCCTCGATGATTGGCCAAACCTTCTAAGTCAATCTGTTGGTGAATCTGATCTAACAGTAAGGTTTTGCCACAGCCAGTTTGCCCACCAATGACGACAGCAGTGGTGTTAGCCATGATACGATCAGTTTCATCAATAAGGTAGCGACGTAGAGCTTTGTAGCCACCTTTTAGGCGTGGATAGTCAGTACCTGTTGCTTCAAAAATCCATTGCTGGGTAATTTGACTGCGCATGCCGCCGCGAAAGCAATATAAAGCACCATCAGGGTGTTTTTTGATAAATTCAAGCCATGCATCAAGTCGTGCTTGTTTAACCTCACCTTGCACTAATTCATGGCCAAGTAGTATGGCTTTATCCTGGCCTTTATTCTTATAACAAGTGCCGACAAGCTCACGCTCTTTATCGCTCATTAAGGGTAAATTCTGCGTATGTGGGAAAGCGCCTTGTGTAAATTCAATCGGTGCACGCGTATCAAACATAGGTGTATCACTTGTAACAAGTGTACGAAAATCTTGAAGTTGAGTAAGTGACTTACTCATTGATGGTGACAGTTGCTATGTTGCTATCTGATTTGACAATCTCGCCAATAGCCTCTAGCTCAAAACCTGCTAAACGCATTACATCTTGGAATTCATCTTGGGCTTTGTCATTAACCATTATCAATAAGCCGCCACTAGTTTGTGGATCACAAATAATAGACTGAACTTCAGATTTCATTTGACTTAAGTGTTGGCCGTAACTATCAAAATTACGCTGTGCACCACCTGGTGAACAGCCATTTTCTAAATAGCCATGAATGTTTGGTAATGTCGGCACCTTCTGATAATCAACAATAGCAGAGACATAAGAACCTTGGCAAACCTCTACCAAATGCCCACCCAGGCCAAAGCCTGTTACATCGGTAATCGCATTAATACCTTCAATTTTAGCCAGCTTGGAGCCAATATCATTTAATTGGCACATGGTGTCAATAGCGCGAGTCTCATCTTCTTTGGTGATTTTCTTTTGTTTTTGTGCAGTGGTTAGAATGCCAATACCCAAAGGTTTGGTTAAATAGATTTTGTCACCCACTTGAGCGGTTGAGTTTTCTTTAAGGTGTTTAATAGCCACTCTGCCAGTAACTGCTAAGCCAAAAATCGGTTCTGGTGCATCAATACTATGGCCACCTGCTAAAGAGATGCCTGCCTCAATGCAAACACTACGACCACCTTCAATGACTTGCTGCCCTACTTCAGGTGGAAGCTTATCCAGTGGCCAGCCAAAAATAGCAATGGCCATGATAGGTGAGCCACCCATAGCGTAAATATCGCTGATTGCGTTGGTGGCAGCAATACGTCCAAAGGTAAATGGATCGTCAACTATTGGCATAAAGAAATCTGTGGTACTGATAATTGCATCACCATTGCCTAAATCGTACACAGCTGCATCATCACGCGATGCATTACCCACAAGTAAATTCGCATCATTAATATCAGTCAATGAGGATTCTAAAATCGTATCTAATACTTTAGGAGATATCTTGCAACCACAGCCTTGACCATGGCTGTATTCAGTGAGTTTAATGTTCAGATTTGATGGCATTAATAACATCCTTTTTTCTAATTTTGTATTGGGCATTTTTATAAATATTTGCCTCTAGTTTCTGCAATATAGCGCTTAAGCTTGCCATATTGAGTGGCAATAATAAATCAAATAAAGCTTTATCATTCCTACTTAGCTTGATTTGAGTGATTAGGTTTTTGTCTTTAATAATGCCTCTATTTTTAACTTTAAATAGAAGTATTCCAATAAAAATTCCAATCACAATACCAAGTAATAGGTAGCTGTATTTTAGATTGTTCGCTAGCGAATTGCTATTAATGTTTGATAGATTTTGATCTATTTTAACGGTTGATTGCTTTTCAAGTTTGGTGTGCTTCACTTGGATGTTAATAGGTTGAGTGGCAATGTGTTTCTTGCGCTGGGTGGCCTTGTCAAAATAATCAAGCGTAAAACTAGGGATGATGAAATCTTGCTCGCCAACAATGGCAAATTTTTGCTGCCATTGTTGGTAATCAAATTCAGATTCATCGCCATAGATAGTGGTATTGGCGATAGCTAGATTATATTTTTCAATGTCTTCAAAGTTTCCATTGCCGCGTATTGTAATAATAAGGTTGACCGCCTTTCCTGATTCAGGTTTGTTTGTATCAATGCGGGCTTCTATTTTAAAGTCACCAAAAATTCTAAGTTCATCTGGCAAGGGTTTGACGGTTAGAGTCAGTGAATTAGAGTGGATTTTAATTGTTTTTGAGGCTTGAGGGTTTATCGAAAAATTACCAAATACCCTAGTGTTTTGACTGCCAACAATCGCCATAACTGGCGGAATATCAAAGTGGCCAAAATCATCAGCAACAATTTTATAGTTAAGCGTATGAATATTATAATTTTCGTCTGAAGCTTGAGAAGAGTTGTTATTTTTTATAAAAAATAAGCCGGCCACCTCAGGTATTACTAAGCTTAACTGCATACCTTTGGTGGCTGTTTTCTTTTCTTTAATGGTGACGGTTAGCTCAGCTTCGTCACCAATGAAAATGGATTTTTTATTAATTTTGGCTTGTAGTATGTAGTTATCACCCATCTTGGTTTTAACGGGTGCCTTAAGGCTAATATCAATTGGCAAGGTATCTTGCTCTACACCATCAACTGTTAGCGTATAGGTTGGGATGGTTAAATCAGATTGTGGTGAAAAAGCATAGGATTGATTGATGGATCTCGAGCGTTTTCCATTAATAATTAGAATTTTTTGAGAATTACTAGTATATAAAACAGGGTTTCCAGCTACGGCATCAATAACTGGAAAGATGACATTATTGCCATCTGAGCTTATGGTTAAGATTACTTGATCGCCCGGATAAAACCATGGCTGATTAACACTGGCTGTACTGAGTGCAAAAACAGATGTGTTAAGGATTAAAAATAAACTACCAAGGATTTTGTTCATCATTGTCTTGTTGATTATTGAGAGGGATCATAAGGGTTCTGAGTTTCTTATTAAGCGACTTCTCCCATCGCTGTTGTTTGATTGTATTGAGTTTATTTCTTTGTTGCTGTTTGTTTTTAGTTTTCTTTTTGCTGTTTTTGTTGTTAGGGTTTTTCTTCTGCTTGTTTTTAGCTTTTTTATTTTCTTTATTATTTGATTTTTTTCTTTTTTGTTTTTTTAACAACTCTAAATTAAACGTCGCATCTTTGTCAGATTTTAACTTTAAAGCAGCCTTGTAGCTATCAATAGCTTCATTAATTTTCCCTGATTTGGCATAAGCATTGCCTGAATTGTATAAGCGATCAAAGCTAAGGTCGTTGTGCTTTACACTTTGATACTTCTTTAAAGATTGTTTGTATAGGCCTTGTTTGTATAGGCTGTTTGCTTGATTTAAGCGTGCAGCATCATTATCAATGTTGTTAAATTTTTCACCAGCAAGTTTAAATTGTTGATTTTCATAGGCGCTATTAGCTTGATAAATACTCAAAAAGTCAAATAGACCCGCTTCCACATTAAAAGAAATCAGTAGTGTGAATAAGAACTTCATGACTTTCTTGGTAGTGAGAAAAAAACAAAAAATAACAACAATAAAGCAAGTGACAATGGGTAATAAAACAGTTGTTGTTTTTGAATAATGCTTGTATCTTTGTTGCTTGAAAGCTGCTTGAAATTATTAATATACTTAGATAAGGCTTCACCACCCAGTGAATATTTCAAATAGCCACCTTGAGTATGCTTACCAAGATCTTTAATATGTGGGTTACTTTTAACAATCACAAGATTGCCATAATCATCTTCTAAAATTCCAGATTCAATGGGAATGCTACTGCCCTGCTCACTAGCAACATCAAAGATAAATACTTGAATGTTGTGCTCATTGGCAAAATCAATCTCATCGCTAAAATCAGTCCTATCACCACCATCGGTTAACAATAACAGTTGTTTTGTCGATGTGTGATCAAACAGATCATTTGCAGAATTTAAAATATTGAGTATATTGGTGCCTGTCAAACTAATGCTATCTAGGTATAGGTTTTTAATCAAAAATTTAAGACTGGAAAAATCATCGGTTAGTGGTGATATTAAAAATGCCTGATTGGCAAAACCTAAAATAGCAATACGAGTATCTTTAATCTTATCAAGACTGTTAAGCAGTTTGTTTTTTGCGAACTCAAATCGATTGGGATAGATGTCATTAGCCAGCATAGACTTTGACATATCAATTGCAATGATAATATCGCTAAGTTGCTTACTTACCTTTATTTCACCACTTTCAAGCGTAGGCCTGCTAAGCGCAATAAGAATTAACACCATACTTAGCAACAACAACTTAAGGCGTGTTTTTGTCGATGTCTTGTGATTGTTCAGGCTAATTTTGGCCAGCACTTCTGCTGAAAACAGATCTTCGATATGGCTATTCTTACTATGGATAAAAAACCATAGTAATGCCACAGGTATGATCAGATATAGTAGTTCTATTTGTTCAAAATCCATGTGTTTTTTCGCCAAAAATAAATCAATAAAAATACTAGTGATAGCCCTAGTGGGTAATGAAAGTAATAGGTTTTTTTCTCATATTTGTGAATGTTAATTTTGCTTTTTTCTAATTGGTTAATTTGCTTATAAATTTTCTGAATGCTTTCCTGACTATTAGCTGAAAAGAATTTAGCACCAGTGCTGTTGGCGATATGCTTGAGTATATCGGCATTGTAGTCGCGCTCATTGCCTACTGCCACAGTATAAATTTTAATTTTGTTTTTCTTAACGCGCTCAAGTGCTATATCCAATGGTACGCTATCAGCATTATCCTTGCCATCCGTTAATAAGATGGCAATGCGCTCTTTAGATTTAGAATTATTGAATAGCTTTGCACTTAAAAATAACGCTTCATAAAGTGCAGTTTTACGCTTACCAGCCACACCAATTTCAATGTTATCAAGCATTTTTATAACGCTTTTTTTGTCATATGTGAGCGGCACAACTGTATAGGCAAAATCTGCAAAAATACTGAGCGCTAATTTGTCAGTTTTACGCTGTGAAATAAAATCAATCATAATTGATTTAACGATTCTGAATTTGTCCTGATAGGCCATTGATCCAGAAGCATCTAAAATCAAGGATATTTCATGACCTTTTGAATTGTCCAAAATTATTTGCTGTGTTTTAATTGGACTAGCAAGTCCGATCACCAGCAAACCAAGAGAGGCAGCCTTAAGAATATTGAGTAGTAATTGTTTGGATTTGGTAAGACTGGTTAATAACGCAGTATTTGGAAAGTAGATAGCACGCTTTTTTTCTTTGCAAAGTAGCATGCAACCTGCAATTAATATTAGCAGTAGAAAGGCATAAGGATTCTCAAAGCTCAGCATTAATAAAGTCCTTGATTTTTCCTATTAATACTGGATCAAGCTCAGCAACTTGTTTCTTGTATTTGTATTGCGTTAACGCTTGATTTATCTGCTTAAGTTGATCTTTATTATCATGGTTACATAAACATTCAGTGTATTTCTTAAAGCTATAGGCTATCTTTTTGCTGTCTGAAAAATCAAGATTTTGTAATTTCTGCACGGCAATTTTTCGTTTATCGTTGCGCCTTGATGTTGAGGATTTCCAATAGAAAAAGATAGCTATTAATATGGCAATAAATACAATTATTAGAAGATAAACTAAGGAATTATCGTTAATGGTGACAATTGGTTTAATGTCTTTTAACTGGTTCATTATCGTAGGATTTGGCTCAGTTTAATAAAGGCGTTATCATCTGTATATATTTTTCCGACATTAACGCCATGTTTTGAAAAATGAGATAAAAGCTGATCATCTTGAGACAGTAGCTTTGCCTGGTATTTGCTGGCTAATTTTTTGCCCATATTAGCCTCAATGGTACGTCCATTTTCTGCACTAACCAAATCTAACTCTGAGGCAAACAAGGGTAATTCTTCAAGTGTATCTCGTACGATTATCGCATTAATTTGATGCTTATGAGCCATCAACGAGTAGTCGTGCATTTGATAAAAATCTCCAACAATAAAGCTTAATGATTTGCTCTGTTGTAAGAGGTAATCATCAAGAGTCTTAAGGTCAGATTGAATATTTAATAAATCCCAAGACTGTATTGCTTCAATTGCGCGAAGTACGTCACCGGTGTTGTTAAGATGGAATAGTTTTGGCTCACCATTTGTAAAAAATAATAGCTGAGTTTTATTTTGTTGTTTAATCGATGAGCAGCTTAACAAAGCGATAATTTCAGCAATGGTGTCACTTTTCAAACGCTGAGAGCCAAAGTGTAGGCTGCTTGATAGTACAATGCAAATGATTACATTGATCTGCTTGTTCTCATTAAAGACATTGGTTTGTAAATCACCAGTTTTGGCACTGGCCGAAAAGTTTATTTTACGAACATCATCACCCGCTTCATATGGGCGAATTTCACAAAAATCCAAACCCTCTCCACGTATTTTTGTTAGCTCTCCAGCTGACTTATTGGTAAAAACATTCTTCTTAGCGCGTAATAGTATCTCTTGAGCTAGCATGATAAAGCTTAGGGAGTTTTGATCGCTTTAAGTATTTTTTGGATGATAAATTGTGTGCTAATATTGTCCGCTTGGGCTTGATAGCTGAGCACAATTCTATGCTGTAACACTTCGGTAACGACACTGGCAACATCAAGTGGCGTGACAAAATCATTACCCCTTATAAGTGCCTTAGCGCAGCTAGCTTTATATAAATCGATACTTGCTCTAGGGCTAGCACCAAATTCTATTAGATCTTTAATGTCTTCAAGTCCATAGTCTTGAGGAAATCGAGTTGCAAAGATAATTTTAACAATATATTGCTTCACTGCCTCATCCACATGAATCTGCCTGAACTGGTCACGCAACTGTTGGATATCATCCATGTTTGCAACTTGATTGACTGTGTCAAAGCCACGAATCGCTACTCGATTAACCACCTCTAACTCTTCATCAATAGTATTGTAATCCAAGATGGTTTTAAGCATAAATCGATCAAGCTGAGCTTCCGGTAGTTGATAGGTTCCCTCTTGTTCAACCGGGTTTTGAGTGGCCATTACCAAAAATGGCTCATCAATTTTAAAACTTTCGTTGCCGATGGTGACTTGTTTTTCAGCCATTACCTCGAGCAATGCAGACTGCACTTTAGCGGGCGATCGATTAATCTCATCTGCCAATAGTAGGTTGGTAAAAATTGGCCCTTGCTTAATGCTAAATTCACCACTTTTTGGATTATATATTTGCGAGCCAGTTAGATCACTAGGAAGTAAGTCAGGCGTAAATTGAATACGCTTAAAATCAATACCGAGCGCTTTTGCCAATGTATTAATTGCAGTGGTCTTTGCTAAGCCCGGTACACTTTCTACCAAAATATGACCACCAGCAATCAAACCAATCAGTAGATTATCAACCAAATTTTCTTGACCGATAATAATCTTTTGAATTTCAGTTTTTATTGTCTTGATCATAGTTGGCATTTGTAATTATTAAGCTGGGTAAGCTGACTCTAGTTGTTCGTAAAGCTCTTCAGGGGTTAATTCAGGATTATCATCCATGATCTTAAAGGCAACCACATTGTCTTCAACAGCACCCCACATCTTCACGTAAGAGCCATTTTTGTAGCCATGGTCTTGTCTGAATGTGTTAAGTTGGTTTTTGACTAAATAGCGCTTGTAGAGTTCAGGTATGTCCATTTCCATGTGTGCAATCGCTTGAAAAAATAAAGCAAACAAATCGTACAGTGAATTTTTAGATGGATCAACGCTAGCACTGGCTGAAACTGCAATTATTTTTTCTAAAATTTCTACTAATTTTTCAGGGTCGGTATCACGTTCAGCCTTCATATCATTATAAATCTCAGCGAAACCAGCATCACCAAAATGAATAGCTTCTGACATTAAAAAATGCCAAATATCAACCAACTCAACCCTAGCATTATCAAGATCATGAGGTGCTTCAAGGTCTTTCCAGTGCTTCCA
>CAJVCJ010000066.1 GCA_910595855.1 Candidatus Thioglobus vulcanius
GTTTCAATTTGTGTTGGTGCGCCAAACCCAAGGCCATCTTCTAATGTTTTTTTAACAGCACTAATAACATCTTGATTAGCATGGCCTAAAATCATCGGACCCCAAGATGCCACATAATCAATGTATTTTTTGCCATCAGCATCGAACAAGTAAGCGCCCTCACCCTTGGTAAAAAACACCGGATTGCCGCCCACACCGTTAAAGGCGCGAACAGGGGAATTAACACCACCTGGGATAACTTTTTTTGCTTGTTCGAATAATACGTCTGACTGACTCATAATTGCTCCTAATAATTTGCACTAATTTGTGGATATTGCTTTAAGTGAGTGATATGGGACCACACAATTAAGATATTATCCAATAATAATTTAATATTAACACTGGTTTTTGATAAACGAATGGCTAGATAAACATCGTCTAATAATTTAAACAGAAATTCTGATTTGGCTGTCTGGATCACTTGATTAAGCTCAACCAATCCCCCCTCCTGGCCGCTAGTTTTTAATCGAATGGCCTCAATAACTAAGTTTTGTAAACAGTCCAATACCTCTAACTCATTACCTTCAAAATCTTGAGTTTGATTAATCATTAGCGGATGGGTAGCAATGCTTAATAGCTGATTTTGATGCGCTTGATAAGCAGCATAACTACCATCAGAAAGCTCACCCAACACTTTAAACGGCACACCATGAGTATTCTCAAGTAGTTGCTCCACGTCAAAATCAGCTTGCTGGGTTTCACTCAACTGCCGTGTAAGCCATTGTTGTGTTTGCTGACTATAACTCGGTGCAATATGAATATTTTGACAACGCGATACAATAGTTGCTGGCAAGTTTTGCACATTATGCGCAAGGATAATAATAAGAGTATTTTCTCTTGGCTCTTCTAATGTTTTCAATAAGCTATTAGCGGCGCTAACATTCATCTGATCACCGTAGAAAATTACACCGATTTGCAAGCCATCAGCAGTTTTATTCAAAGCTTCACAAAATGTGCGAATTTGATCAATGCGAATATCTTTAGAGCGATTTTTGGTTTTTTCATTAATCTCGCCAGCACGACAATAAATCATATTAGTGTAATTAGAGCGCCTAATAAGCACCGGATGATCCATGTCTTCTAGGATGTTATCCCTTCTAATAATCTCATCATCATTCAGCAAAATACCTACCAACTGCTGCATGAGCTCAAATTTTCCAATCTTTTCAACGCCAGTAATCAGTAGTGCATGAGGTAGATGATTTTGATCAATCATCTTTTGTAACTTTGAAAGCGCTAAGTCATGCCAAGGGAGGTTCATAAGCTTGCTAAAATTTGCTCTATTTGAGTACTTGTATGTACTTTTGTCTTAGATGAGTCAATCAACTTAATGCGTTGTGGATATTTCTCCGATCTGGCAATATAAGCTTGTCGCACACGCTCAAAAAAATCCATTGCTTCGAGCTCAATTCGATCTTTTTCACCTCTTGACTCTACGCGCAACATACCCTGTTCAACAGGAATATCTAACAATAGCGTCATATCAGGCGTGAAGTCTTGCAAAACCCATTGCTCTAATTGTTCAATACGTTGAATATCAAGCCCACGACCACCACCCTGGTAAGCATAAGAAGCATCAGTAAACCGATCGCTCAAAACCCAATCACCTCGCTCAAGTGCGGGGATAATTTTTTCATGGATATGTTCATTTCTAGCAGCAAACATAAGTAATAATTCACTATCACTGTGCATGGACTTAGTTTTAGTACTCAGTAATAATTCACGAATTTTTTCACCCAAATCTGTTCCACCAGGCTCTCGAGTTAAAACGACGTTAATGCCTTTTGCTTTCAAATAATCACAAATAAAGCTTATTTGTGTACTTTTACCTGCACCTTCAACGCCATCAATGGTAATAAATTTTCCTTTTTTCATGTGATTATTTTAGATGCTTCTTGATGTTGATTAAGTGTTGTTTGTAAGTTTTTGAAAATGCATGTGTGCCATCTTTTTTAGCCACAAAAAATAGATAATCTGTTTTTAACGGATGCATAGCAGCTGTTAAAGAATCTCGCCCTACTGAGCTAATTGCACTAGGCGGTAGACCTTTATTTCGATATGTGTTGTATGGGCTTTTAACCCAAAGGCTTTTCTTATTAAGCTTGCCAGTATAAGCATCACCTAGTGCGTACACGACGGTTGAATCAGTTTGCAGGCGCATGTTCTTTTTTAATCGATTAATCAATACACCTGAAATCTTAGACTTTTCAGCACTATTTGCTGTTTCTTTTTCGATTAAAGAGGCCAAAATTAAAGCTTGATCAGCGCTTGCTAGTGGATGATTTTCAGCTCTATTGCTCCAAGCTTTATTTAAATTATCTTGTAAGATGCTATGCGCTCTATTAAATACACTAACAACACTATCACCATAATTAACCCGATAAGTATCTGGCCAAAAATACCCCTCATAAGGCGGCTTAGCTAGTGTTTTTTCTAGTGTTTTTTGCAGTGAATAATTACTCGTTAAAGCTTTATTGTTGCTAAGCAGTTGATGGTACTCTCTTACTGTTTTCCCTTCAATCAGGCTAATATTTCTTGTCGCAACATTTGCTGTTGAAAAATCCTTAAGCAGTTGCCAAACACTCATTTCTGGACTGACATCATAATAGCCTGATTTCAACTGCGTATCTACAGCTGATAATTTTGCCGCCCACAACACAAATAAACTTGAGTTAACCAATCCGTAGCGCTTAAGATCATTTGCAGTTGAATGAATACTTGCACCTTGTGGCACTTGATAAATAACACTACTGACTGTGTTAATGTTGTTTGCCCAAAATGACCATGCTAGCAACAAGCTAAACACAAGTAATGCTATAAATTTACTTAGGCGCTTTTTAGGTTTTAAAGTAATTGAATTTTTACGCTTTGATATGTGCGATTCAAACAGTTTTATTAGCTGGTTAGTTGTTGTATGCTGACTATAGGGTTTCTCATTAATTTTACGAATAGTCTTAACACCAATCACACTATTGGTTATAAAAATCTCATCGCACTCAAGCAACTCCAGTACGCTAAAATTGCAAACCTCAACTGCAATTTTATGCGCTTTTGCCAGCCCAATAATAACTTGTCGTCTTGTGCCCTCTATGCCACATTGATCTAGACCAGGCGTTAGTAATACGCCATTTTTAACTGCAAAAATATTGCCCTGAGTCACAGAAACAACCTGGCCTTGCGGATCAAGCATAATACAATCTTGTGTTTTAAGATTGGTACGCGCTAGTATTTGCTCTAATCGATTGCAATGCTTAATTTCGGCCAACAATTGATTAACGCTGTAACCACTATCACATAAACTTAAATCATAATATTTAGGTAATTTAGGCTCTTCAGAAACAATAACAAGTCGAGTTGGCTCAATTTTTTTATCAAAGCCGTAGCCACGCTCACTCTCACCGCGTGACAATATTATTTTTACCACAGCTCGGTCAAACTTAGACAATGAAACTGCTTTACTAATATCTTTGAGCCACACTGAACGCTTAACAAGATTTATCTGTAGGCGCTCAGCACCCTTTTCTAGTCGCTGAAAATGCTGCTCAGCTAGAATTAATTTGCCATTAACAACCAGGCAGGTTTCAAACAAACCATCGCCAAACTGAACCAAGCGATTAGAAACACTTAGCTTACTTTGTTTTTTTCCATTAATTAAGATGATACGGCTCATGACCAAGTATTATAATTCAGTGCATCTATAAAAATACACTTATGAGAAAAACGCTTTATCA
>CAJVCJ010000067.1 GCA_910595855.1 Candidatus Thioglobus vulcanius
TTTTAGTTAAATCATCTCAATAATGAAAATTATCTAGATTTTTAGCTAATTTTCATGCCGGCTTTAGCGCCAGAATCAGGTGATAAGATATGTAGTGACTTTCCATCACCCGCTGCAAGTACCATACCCTCAGATACACCGAACTTCATTTTTCTTGGCGCTAGGTTTGCCACCATAACCGTTAAACGACCTTCAAGATCTTCAGGAGCGTAATGCGCTTTAATACCAGCAAACACATTTTTTGTATTTTCTTCACCGATATCCAATGTAAGTTGCAATAACTTATCAGCACCTTCGACATGCTGAGCTTTAACAATTTTGGCAATTCTTAAATCAATCTTAGTAAAGTCATCAATTTGTATCATATTGTCATCCTCTTTTTGCTCAGTTTCTTGCTTTGCGATTGTTTGCTTTGACGCCTCTATCACGGTGTTAATTTGATCATCTTCAATACGTGACATTAACGGCTTAAATTTATTAATTTGATGCTTTGTTAAAGGGTGCTTAAGATCGGCCCAATTTAGCTCATCAACATTTAAAAACAACTCCGCCTCTTTAGCCATGTCTGGCAATACCGGCTTAAGGTATGTCATTAACACTCTAAATAGGTTTAGCGCCAATGAGGTTACATCATGAACTTGCGCCTCTTTACCCTCTTCTTTAATCATTTGCCAAGGCTTATGCTCGTCAATATATTGATTAGCTTTATCAGCAAGTTTCATAATTTCACGCATGGCTTGAGAATAGTTACGCGCTTCATACAGCTTAGCAATATCATCACCTTTAGCAACAAACTCATTGTAAAGATCTGCTTCAATTGCATAGGCAGACAATGTTTTATCGAATTTTTTAACAACAAAACCAGCACAACGAGAGGCGATATTAACTACTTTACCGACTAAATCAGAGTTCACCCTTTGTTTGAAATCTTGTAGGTTTAAGTCAATATCATCAATTTTACTTGAGAGTTTATACGCATAATAATAACGCAAGCACTCTGGGTTTAAGCTTTCTAAATAAGTCCTAGCCTGGATAAATGTACCACGAGACTTGCTCATTTTTTGGCCGTTAACGGTTAAAAAACCGTGTGCATAAATAGCAGTTGGCGTGCGGTAATCAGAACCCATTAGCATTGCTGGCCAGAATAGCGCATGGAAATAAACAATATCTTTACCGATGAAATGATACAGCTCAGTTTCAGAATCTTTATTAAAGTATTCATCAAAATCTAAACCCTTCTCATCACAAAGTTTTTTAAAACTAGCCATATAGCCAATTGGTGCATCTAGCCAAACATAAAAGTATTTATTCTCTACACCTGGAATTTGAAAACCAAAATACGGTGCATCACGGGAAATATCCCATTGTTGTAAGCCCTGCTCAAACCACTCTGACAACTTATTGCTAATTTCAACTTGCAAGTGCCCTGCTTCAGTCCAATCTTTAAGTTGCGCTTCAAACTGTGGCAAATCAAAGAAATAGTGCTCTGAATCTTTGGTGATTGGTGTCGCACCTGAAACAGCAGATCTGGCATTAATTAGCTCAGTTGGTGAGTAAGTCGCACCACATGCCTCACAGTTATCACCATACTGATCTTTGGCGCCACATTTTGGACATTCGCCACGAATAAAGCGATCAGGTAAAAACATCTTCTTTTCAGGGTCAAATGCTTGAGAAATAGTACGAGTTTTAATAAAACCAGCTGCATTTAATTTGTTATAAATACCTGCTGAAATCTCTTTGTTTTCAGGGCTGTGAGTAGAATGATATTGACTAAAGCCAATTGAAAAATCTTTAAAATCAGCTTGATGACGCTCGCTAACACCTTTGATTAACTCTTCTGGCGTAATACCTAACTCGTTAGCTTTAAGCATAATAGGTGTGCCGTGCGCATCATCCGCACACACATAATGGCACTCGTTACCCATCATTTTTTGGAAGCGTACCCAGATATCAGTTTGAATATATTCTAACAAGTGACCTAAGTGAATTTCACCATTGGCATAAGGTAGTGCGGAAGTAACTAAAATTTTTCTTGAACTCATAGGATAGGCTTATTAATATTAAGGTTGAGTGATATCGTTATACGATAAAATAGTCATTTTACTGAATTACAGGCACAAGAATATGGCAGATTTAACTGTTGATAACATTAACAATATTTTAACAAGTGTTGTTGATAAATACACCGAGCAAGATATTGTCTCCTCAAATGCAATCAACTCTATCGAATTTGATGGTGACAAGGTTGAGATTACTGTTGAGCTTAATTATCCAGCAAAGGGCTATCATAACGAATTAAGTCAGCAAATTACTGATGCATTGGCTGCTGAAGGCATTAACAATGTTAATGTTACTATTGAAACAAAAATCATTAAGTACTCTACTCAAAAGGGTGTTGAAATTCTATCTGAAGTTAAAAATGTTATTGCAGTTGCTTCAGGCAAAGGTGGCGTTGGTAAATCAACTACATCGGTTAACTTAGCTTTAGCACTTCAAGCAGAAGGTGCAAAAGTTGCGATTTTAGATGCAGACATTTATGGCCCATCACAGCCAAGAATGCTTGGCGTTAGCAAGCTTAAGCCTGATACTTCAGCTGAAGGTAAATTACTACCAATTTTAGGCCATGGCATGCAGAGTATGTCTATTGGTTATTTGGTTGACGAGGACAATCCAATGATTTGGCGTGGCCCTATGGTAACTCAAGCTTTAGAGCAGATGTTGCGTGATACGCTTTGGCGTGGTGTTGACTATATGATTATCGATCTACCACCAGGAACGGGTGACACTCAGTTAACGTTGTCACAAAAAATTCCAGTAAGTGGCTCAGTTATTGTTACTACGCCACAAGATATTGCATTGCTTGATGCTAGAAAAGGTTTAAAAATGTTTGAAAAAGTTAACATTCCTATTCTTGGAATTATTGAAAACATGTCTTTACATATTTGCTCTAAGTGTGGCCATGAAGAAGCTATCTTTGGTACAGGTGGCGGTCAAATGATGGCTACAGAATCAGATGTAAACTTCTTAGGTGCATTGCCATTAGAAATGGATATTAGAACTGATGTTGATGAAGGTACACCAACAGTTGCTAAAGACCCTGATGGCCGTGTAGCTGAAATCTATAAAGAAATTGCAAGAAAAGTGAGTGCTAAACTAACTCAGCAAGATCGTGCAATGAGTTCATTCCCAAGCATTACTATCGAGTAATTCATGTTAGCTCTAGCATTGATTATCTTGCTAGACTAATAAAGCTTAAAACTAAAAAAAAAGCCCTTACGGGCTTTTTTTTTGGCTTTAACTATTTACGTATGATTTTTCTATGATATCGACCTCAAGCGACTAATAACATCTCTCAAGATGCTAGACTAATGCTTAATATAAAGCTCCTTAAATTTACAAATATATCACTATAAAGTGAATCTACAAGAACGTACAATGAACTCATTCCCAAGTATCACTTGCATGAATACGATACCATGGCCAATTATATGCAGACGAAAAAAAGCCTTGTTAAGGCTTTTTTTCGTCTATTACATTGTTAAAAAGTTATTCAATTACCCTCAATATCAGCCTCAAGTGAATTGTAACTCTTTATCATTTCTTTCCATTCTCCAGTCGAATTAGAAAATGTCTTAGAGAAGTGATTCATTTTTATTACTGGCATAGTTGGTGCATCGTGGCCTAATAAATCTTCAGCAACATGCTGCGATGCAGAGCGATAATTAAGCTTAACATCCACATTCAGTTTCTTAGAATTATGTTTATTGGCAAACACAAAGTTATGTTTACTATGCCCCTTAGGCGGAATGGTAGTATCTCTAACAATGGCAGCAATAGCCCATGGATCATGAGTATCGTTACCTTGCTTATCTACAGCCCATGTTTTAAAGACAATAGTTTTTTCTTCATCAAAGTCATGATGAGAGTCTAGCTTTCCTGTTTCAAACAACACATTACCTTCATCATCAGTAATAGTGGCCTCAATCCAAATATGGCGAACCTGCGTTAGAGAGGTCGGTAGATTATGACCTGCACCCACATTATGAACATCAACATCTATCTCAAATAAATCGTCCGATCTTTGATTTAAATCCACCTTAAGCTCTGTTGCATGTTGCAGGCGTTTTCTGGCAATGTCAGCGTGCTGACGTTTGCGCAGATTTTTAGGCTCCATAATCGCAGAGATAATGGCGTTACCACCCACAAATTCATGCAAATGCACAACACTGTGTCTTTCTGTTCCCAGGGTCGAAGCTTTACCATCTAGTCTTGCTTTTTGATTCACAAACGTTTCAGGGCGTTTGAGTGTTTTTGCGATTTGAATAGCAACTTCTACAGAATTCATATGGCAATCTTGACATACGATCTCATTCTGAGCATAGGCTGAAGTACGCCATTCATCATACGTTCTTTCAACACCAACGCCATTTTCAGGATGGATAATATTGTGACAACTCGCGCACAAATTAGCTTTAGTGTGTAATTCAGAATATTGCGTTTCATGATAAGGCGATTTTGAATTCTTCAAAGGTCCGTACTTAATATGCGTATCTACATCAATAATATGAGATCCATTACCATGCTCAGAACTAACAGTATCAGCTAGAGGTACGGCACCTGAAATACTATGACACACATCACATGTGACACCACGAGCAGCTTTCTCAGATACACTAAATTCATTAGTCTTTTTATCCCAACTAACTGTTCCTGTTAAAACACCAATTGGTGAATGACAACCAGCACACAAATTAAAAATCTTTCCATCAGTGGCATTCAAGCCTTTTTTAAACTCTGCTTGGAAAATTGGATCATTCCATGCGTTAGAATGCATTGAACCCCTCCAGCCTTCGTACTGCTTAGGGTGGCACCCTGCACAAGTTTCAGGATTTTCGAAGCTATCTAGGGTTGCATGGCTGTTGTTTTTAGTACGCAACATAGATGGTGGAAATTGACGCTCTGGCGTTGGCTTAATATCATAGCCTGCTGCCTTAAGGTTAACACCGACATTAATAGCATTTGCATTGCCAAAAACAAATAAAAGCAAAGTAATTGATAATAATTTTAGTAGATTTTTTCTCATTATTTTTTCTCCTCAAGGGTTGATACCAGGTAGCTTGAATAGTACGCAACTGCCTCGATCTGTTCATTGCTCATAGTGTCAACAATTCTGCGCATCACTCTTTCGTCGTCGTTAGTGCGTTTTCTATTTTTAAATTCTTTTAAGGTTGAAATTAAATATTGAGGATGCTGATTAGCCAAAATTGGGATATTAAAATCAACTAACGCATCTCCATTACTACCATGACAAACAAAACATGCGGCCTGTCCTGTTTCAGGATTGCCGTGATCGTATAGCTTTTTACCAAGGGTTAATAACTTAGTTTTTTCTGCATCTGTTTTTAAATGCATTATATTTTTCATTACAGGGGTTTTAACTTGTGACTCATAATATGCGCCAATATGATTTAAATCAGCTTCATTAATACCTAACGCAAAATTTGTCATGACGGCATTTTTTCTACCAGCAGATTTAAAATCTTTAATTTGCTTAATAATATAGCCTGCAGGTTGGCCGGCAAGTGCTGGAAAGTTTGGCACAAAACTATTACCCGTTGGACCATGACACCCCATACATGCCATAGTTTTTGTTTTTCCAATTTTTGCATCACCTTCTGTTGCTACAGCTACATTGGCCAACAGAACCGCTGCACCAAATAAACAGATGTTTTTTAAAAAAGCCATTTCAACTCCCATGTAAATATCATTAAGACACCTATAATAAAGTGTCACCTTAGCTAAATCAACTTCATTAGCTTTTGATAATGTATATTATATTGACCTGTAATTGATTAAAAATATTTACAGCAGCCTATCATTACATTGGAAAATCATTAAACTAGAAAAAACTTAATCAGAATTTTATTTCGAATGGACTATTTTCAGCAATTTAAAGGTCGTTTTTTAGGTGTTATGCAATTAGATGATTGCGACATCCTACTGCAAACGCTTATTCAAAATCCTGACAATTGGTATGTTTATGACACATTGGAGCCTATGCCAAGCTCTACGATTTCTGCCGATGATTTCATTAGTAAAATAACCCATATCAAGACTATTATTGATAAAGATCACGATGAGAGGTATTGTGGCATTGTATATGTCGATGATTTAAAAAAACCAACTTTTGTTAAGATTTTTCACCCTAAAAATTTAGGAAAAACTTGTGGTAGTAGTGAGAATCCACCTATGCCGCAATGGCTTATTTCTAAAGAAAAGCCCATGGATGTAGTTTTAGAATTTGGTCCAAAAGAAGAATCAGAAGGCTTTATTTCTAAATGCCTTAAGTTTTAAGAATCTCACAATTCTAGATATAGAATTTTTTTGTTATTGTGTTTTGGGTAGATTAAAGAATACAATTGAATATAGATGGCACTATTCGATTAATTGTTTCTTTGAACCTGAAAAAAACACAGTACAAAAATCAAAGTTTAATGATTTTCAGATACCTGATTAATTGTGTACTTTGGAATTTCAACTACTAGATCTACTTCACCAACAACCGACTGACACGATAAGCGTGAGTCTGGGTCTAGACCCCAGGCTTTATCAAGCATATCATCTTCTATTTCATCGGACTCAGGTAATGAATCAAAACCTTCACGCACATAAATATGGCATGTTGTACAAGCATTAGACATTTCACATGCATGTTCGATTTCAACATCATTTGCTAGCATTGCATTACAAACTGTATCGCCTGCTTTAGCTTCAATAACAACACCCTCTGGGCATAATTCATAGTGAGGTAAGATAATGATTTGTGGCATGTTATAGTCCTGTATTTAAAGGGTTAAAATTCATCGACGCTATGGCCTTTCATGGCTTGCATAACAGTAGCATTCATGCGCATTTCAACAAAATCTGCACATGTATTTTCAAGATTATCAATCTTATCTTTAATAACCTTCTCTTCGCTATGTTGTACAACAGCCTCAAGTTCAGATCTGGCTGTCATAATACGCTCAAGCATTTCAGCGTCAATCATGTCTTGATCTTTTTCAAGCGCTGAATCAATAGCTTCAAGCGTTCTGCTAGCATCAACTTGCATTTCATGAAGTTGTCTTGCTTTGATATCTGATTTTGCAAAAAGAATAGAATCTTTAAGCATTTTTTCCATTTGTGAATCTGTCAAGCCATATGATGGTTTAATAACCACTTGCGCTTTAACATTCGAAGTTTGTTCTGTAGCGCTCACTGATAAAAGACCATCGGCATCTACCTGAAACTCAACACGAATGCGCGCATTACCTGCAACCATTGGTGGAATACCAGTTAAATCAAAACGGCCCAATGAGCGACAATCTTTAACCAGTTCACGCTCACCTTGCAACACATGAATACTCATGGCAGTTTGACCATCCTTAAAGGTAGTAAATTCTTGAGCACGGGTAATCGGAATAGTGGTATTTCTATGTACCACCTTTTCAACTAAGCCACCCATTGTTTCCAATCCTAAAGATAATGGCAAGACATCAAGCAACAACATATCATCAGCAGTTTTATTGCCTGCTAAAATATTTGCCTGAATAGCGGCACCTTTGGCAACTACTTCATCTGGGTTGATAGAGCATAAAACTGGCTTATCAAATAAATCACTCACCATTGAGCGTACTAATGGCATGCGTGTTGATCCGCCAACCATAATAATATCTTTGACTTGATCGATATCAATCTGAGCGTCACGCAAACAACGCTTTGTTAACAATAGTGTTCGTTTGATTAGTTTTTCAGATAATTCGTCAAACTTTTCACGGGTAATTTTATATGGTGCTTCAATACAGTCAAATTCAGCATACTCAGCATTACTCAACGTCTCTTTGGCAATGCGTGCAAATTGTTTAATCTTTTGCATTTGAGTTGGTGTGAGCTCACTGATATTCATTTTCTGTATACAGTCATCAATAATTAGCTGATCAAAATCATCACCACCTAAGGTTGAGTCTCCACCAGTAGCAAGTACTTTAAACACTCCTTTTGAAAAACTCAGAATTGAGATGTCAAATGTGCCGCCACCGAGATCGTAAATTGCATGAATACCCTCTTCACCCGACTCAAGGCCATAAGCAACCGCAGCGGCAGTTGGCTCGTTTAGTAGGCGTAATGTATTAAGCCCTGCTAGGGTCGCTGCATCTTTAGTAGCTTGGCGTTGTGCATCATTAAAATAAGCAGGCACTGTAATCACCGCACCAACCAAATCACCGCCTAATGTTTTTTCTGCGCGCTCTTTTAATGAATTTAAGATACTGCTAGATATCTCAACCGCAGATAAATCACCCATTTTTGTTCTAAAAAGAACGTTGTTAGCATTTTCAACTAGTTGGTACGGACAGTTTTTAAATTGACTTGTTTCTTTAAAGCTTAAGCCCATATAGCGCTTAACTGAAATAATGGTGTTGGTTGGATCTGTTTTGGCATATGGACATGCATCACAGCCCACTGTTAGTTTATTGTTGTCGCCACAATGTACAACTGATGGAAGAATTGCGTTATTATTCTCATCTTTAAGAATAACGCTTTCACCACTTTTAACAGAAGCTACCAATGAATTAGTGGTGCCCAAGTCAATACCAATGGCTAATTTATGTTGATGAGGTGCGCTAGATTGACCAGGCTCAGATATTTGTAATAAAGCCATAACTTATATCAATTCATCCATTAATTGCTTTGCGTGAAGATTGAGCTGCTCATAAAATTTTAACTCTCTTACTAGATTTTTAATTTGATCGTAATCCGAATCAAAAGCAGTTGAAATTTTATTGATATTCATTCTAATTTTACTTGTTATGTTTTCAATGAAATCGTCTAACTCTATTTCATCTTTACTTGACTCAATTGCTTCCAAAGACTCTCTTAACTCTATTTGTGACATTAAAAAAGTAACATCCATTTGCGTATCTTTCTCATCAAATGCATTAATTCCTTCTAGCTCAAGCAAATAGGTAGCTCGTAACAGAGGTGATTTAAGCGTGTCATAGGCCGTATTAACCAATGAGGTGTTTTGCAAAGCAAGATTTTTTTCTTTATCAGTAGCGGTGGCAAACCTATCTGGGTGAAATTTACCCACTTGGCGCTGGTACGCCAATTCTAACTTACTTAAATCAGTATTAAAATTCTTTGCTAATGAAAACAATTCGAAAAAATTTTGCATAATTGATAGCTAAGTTAAAGCGTACTTATACGGTAAACGATTCGCCACAGCCACACTCAGCCTTAGCATTTGGATTATTAAACTCAAAGCCTTCGTTTAACCCTTCTTTAACGTAGTCAACTTCAGTACCATCAAGATAAATCAAGCTTTTTGCATCGATAATAACTTTAACACCGTTATCGTCAAACACACTGTCATCATCATTTGCAGTATCAACAAACTCCATATTGTATCCCAAGCCCGAACAGCCGGTAGTTTGCACACTCAAACGTATGCCAATACCTGATCCTCGGTTTGCTAGAAAATCAACAACACGCTTTGCCGCGCTATTCGTTAAAGTGATGGCCATTATTTACTTATGCTTTATCTTTAATATCTTGAATAGCTGCTTTAATAGCATCTTCTGCTAGAACTGAACAGTGAACTTTAACTGGTGGCAATGCTAATTCTTCAGCAATGTCGGTATTCTTAATCTTAGAAGCTTCTTCTAACGATTTACCTTTTACCCATTCTGTTAACAATGAACTTGACGCGATTGCAGAGCCACAACCATAAGTTTTAAACTTCGCATCTTCAATAATACCATCGTCATTAACCTGAATTTGTAGACGCATTACATCGCCACAAGCTGGTGCTCCAACCATGCCCGTTCCTACATTCTTTGCATCTTTATCTAAAACTCCAACGTTACGTGGATTTTCATAATGATCCATTACCTTTTCGCCATATGCCATATTTTTCTCCTATGTGTTAAGCTTGTTATTCTAATCCTTTTAAGAATAACTAACCCTTGTATATTTTAAGTAATTTAGTGTGCTGCCCACTCAATTTTGCTGATATCAATACCTTCTTTAAACATATCCCAAAGTGGCGACAGATCACGTAATTTTTGAACTTTTTCACGAACTAGATCAATAGCCATATCAACATCTTGTTCAGTTGTGTATCGACCAATGGTAAATCTAATTGAAGAATGTGCTAATTCATCAGATAGGCCTAGTGCACGTAAAACATATGACGGCTCTAAGCTTGATGAAGTACAGGCAGATCCTGAAGATACGGCAATTTTATTAATAGCCATCATTAATGATTCACCTTCAACATAGTTAAAGCTAATATTAAGGTTGCCAGGAATACGCGCATCCATGTCGCCATTAATAACCACTTCTTCCATGCCGTCAAAGCCTGCTAGTAAGCGATCTCGCAATAAGCCAATTTTGATGTTCTCTTCTTTCATTTCAGCTTGAGCAATGGCAAACGCCTCACCCATACCAACGATTTGATGTGTTGCTAATGTACCCGAACGCATACCACGCTCATGACCACCACCATGCATTTGCGCTTCTAGGCGAATGCGTGGCTTGCGTTGAACGTATAGCGCACCCATACCTTTAGGGCCGTAAATTTTATGTGCTGAAAAACTCATTAAATCAACTGGTAATTCACTTAAATTAATATCTACTTTACCGGCAGATTGGGCAGCATCAACATGAAAGAATACTTTATTTTCTCTACATAAATTTCCAATGGCTGTAATATCTTGAATAACACCAATTTCGTTATTAACATGCATGATAGAAACCAAAATCGTATCTTCACGAATGGCTGCTTTTAAGACATTTAAATCTAATAGTCCATTGGGCATAGGGTCAAGATAATCTACCTCGTAACCTTCACGCTCTAATTGACGACAAGTATCAAGCACAGCTTTGTGCTCAGTCTTAAGAGTAATTATATGCTTGCCTTTTTTATGATAAAAATGCGCAATACCTTTGATTGCTAAGTTGTTTGACTCAGTAGCACCCGATGTCCATACAATTTCTTTAGAATCCGCACCAATTAAATCAGCCACTTGTTGACGAGCTTTTTTAACTGCATCATCAGCTTGCCAGCCGTAGTAATGAGAATTTGAAGCAGGATTACCAAAATCACCATCCATGGTTAAGTACTTCATCATTTTTTCTGCGACACGTTTGTCTACCGGCGTTGTTGCCGAATAATCCATATAAGTTGGAGTTGACATATTTTTATAATCCTCTGTTTAAATTGTGATCATCAATGACCATTTGTAAAGTCTTGCTGTTTAAAAAAGTTCTAATTTGGTCACTTACTTCACACCATAGTTGATGCGAAATACACTGACGGCCCTTGTTACAATCTGCCATACCTTTGCAACGACGCAAATCAATATTTTCATCTACCGCCTCAATAATTTGAGTCAGATTAATGTCTTTTGCTGCTGCATCAAGTAAATATCCGCCACCTGGGCCACGGACACTTTTAACTAACTCTGCACGACGCAACTTAGCAAACAATTGCTCTAAATAAGAAAGTGATATATTTTGTCTTTGTGAAATGATATCTAAAGTAATCGGTTTACCTGTGTCATTTGATGCCAAATCTAGCATTGCTGTCACAGCGTAACGACCTTTTGTGGTTAATTGCATATCAGTCCTTTATAAAATTACCAGATACTAATTATACTCTTAACCTAGTCTTTTAGTCAAGTAAACAACTTTTGAGATGTATAGTTATTTGCTCTCTATCTCTAAATCATTAACGGAGCTGTCTTTCTTCTCTGCTAGATTCAACTCTTTAGAAACCTTGTGCAGTTGTGAGTCCATGTCATGTAAATGCGACAATATTGAGTTAATTGCTTTAATGGTAGGATCGTCTGCATCACTACTGACAGCATATGATTCAAAAGTCTCAGACTTGATATTTTTATCTTTAAGCACGCGCCCAGGCACACCAACAACAGTTTTGTCAGCTTCAATAGATTTAACCACAACAGAATTAGAGCCCACTCTAACATTGTCAGCTAAAGTAATCGGCCCTAAGATTTTTGCACCTGCACCGATAACAACATTATTACCCAGAGTTGGATGGCGCTTACCCTTTTTCCAAGTAGTTCCACCCAAGGTAACACCATGATATAAGGTTACATCATCGCCAATTTCAGCCGTTTCACCAATTACCACACCCATACCATGATCAATAAAAAAACGACGACCAATGGTAGCGCCAGGATGAATTTCAATACCTGTAAACCAACGCGCCAACATGGCGATAAAGCGTGCTAACCATTTAAGTTTTAATAACCAAAGTCGGTGTGTTAATCGATAAAACAACATTGCCTGGACGCCAGAATAACACGTAATAATCTCGAATGTATTTCGTGCAGCTGGGTCGCGATCAAAAACGCTTTGAATGTCTTCTATAAATCTCATG
>CAJVCJ010000068.1 GCA_910595855.1 Candidatus Thioglobus vulcanius
CCCCCTACTGCATAAAAGTAAAATATAATTTATTTAACCCTGCCAGAGCAGGGTTTTTTATTGCTTATTGATTAATAAATAGAGTAGAGTATTCGTATAACTTATACTAATATAATCAATATGAATCTCTTTAAGAAAACACTACTTATGTCTACTCTACTTAGCTGGATTCCTTCGGCGCAAGCGGCTATTGAGCTGGATCAACAAGCGCCGAATTTCACCCTTATTGATCAACACAATGCCGTACACACACTGAGTGACTATCAAGGTCAATGGGTGGTGCTATACTTCTATCCTAAGGATGACACGCCAGGCTGTACCACAGAGGCTTGCAATTTTCGTGATGCTATTAATCATATCATTGCCAAACGTGCGATTGTATTCGGCATTAGCCTAGATGATATTGAATCACATCAGCAGTTTTCCAAAAAAAATAAACTGCCTTTTTCTATTCTTTCTGATCCAGATGGAAAAGTAGCCAAACAATATGACTCTTTAAGCGATTTTTGGCTCATTAAATTTGCTAAAAGAAACAGCTTTATCATTAATCCAACAGGCGACATCGTCAAGATCTACAAAGGTGTAGACCCACAAACTCATATTAAAGAAGTTCTTAAAGATTTATCCACCTTGCAAAAAAAGATAGATTAATTGGCGTTAGATCTGAGGGCCAACATAATATGATTACTTGGGTATCTCTTCTACAATGAGGGTGGTGCTGTCAGTCCCAACAACCTTAACCTGCTGACCGATAACCATATCACAGCCTTTAGCAAGCCATAACGAATCCCCTACTTTTACTTTAGCGCCGTTATTATCAAGCTCTGCAACGGTATAAATATTACCAACATGGCGAGAGGCTCTTTCATTTAACTGTGTGTCAATTGTTTCAACTTTAAGGAACTTTTTAGCTAAATAGATTGTCACTATTGATAAAAATGAAAAGATAAGTAACTGAGTTTCCCAACTCATATTAGGAGAGAGATACAATAATATGCCCACAACAACTGCCGACATACCCATCCATAAAAAGAAAGTACTCCACGCAAATAGCTCAATAATAATAAGCGCAAGTCCTAATACTAACCAATGCCAAAAATCAAAATCTGAAAATAGTGTTTCCATAATATTCCCTATGTTTTAGGGTTGCTACCAACAACACCTTTTACCAACTCTCCAATACCACCAAGAGAACCCAATAATGCACTGGCTTCAAGCGGCATAAGGACAAGTTTTTCATTGTCAGCAGTGGCAATTGCTTGTAAAGCTTCTGTATATTTAGTTGCGACAAAATAATTAAGCGCCTGCACATCGCCATCCTTTACAGCATTTGACACCATCGTAGTAGCGTTAGCCTCTGCTTCGGCCAACCTCTCTCTTGCCTCTGCATCTCTAAATGCAGCCTCTTTACGCCCTTCAGCATCAAGAATGGCAGCCTGTTTTTCACCTTCAGCTCTTAAAATTTCAGATTGTCGCTGACCTTCTGCTTCCAAGATGTCAGCACGCTTTTGTCGTTCGGCCTTCATTTGTCTACTCATAGCCTCAACAAGATCTAGTGGTGGCTCCAAATCTTTAATCTCTATTCGAGTAACTTTAATACCCCATGGATTGGTTGCTTGATCAATAACTGTTAATAAGTGTGAATTAATCTCATCACGGTTAGACAGCATCTGATCTAAGGACATTGAGCCTAATACTGTTCTAATGTTCGTAAGACATAAGTTTCTCATGGCGTTAAACAAATCATTCACTTCATAAGTAGCCTTGGCGGCATCAACAATTTGAAAGAATACAACACCATCGGACTGAACCACTGCGTTATCTTTTGAAATAACACTTTGTTTTTCAATATCAAGCACTTGCTCGCGCATGTTAACTTTGGCACTGACGCTATCTACAATAGGGACAATAATGTTCAAGCCAGGTTTTAGAGTTCTTGTGTATTTGCCAAAACGCTCAATTGTATATTCGCTACCTTGTGGCACCGTTTTTACGGACTTGAAAACAATGAAAATCGCTAGAACAACCAATACAATGATAAATTCGCCCATACCCACTCCTTTGTTAAAAATAACAGTTTTAGTTCATTGTAAACTAAATATATTGAGGCTTATCCACTTTACAAAAACCCAATTAATAATATGACATTACTTTTTATTGTGAATAATATCTTTTAATGCTAATCTTGACTCTGCATAATCAAATTGAAAACCTAGTTTTAATAATTTTTTAGGGACTACTGATGCCCCCTGTGTTAGCACCTGAGAGCCCTCACCAAATAATAATTTAATCTGCCATTTAAAGAGTGGCAATAAAAAAGGCCTATGTAACAAACTCGCTAGAGTTTTGCCAAATTGAGCTTGTGTTATTGGATTCGGCGAGGTTAAATTAAACACACCTTGCATTTCTGGATGCTCAATGGCATAAGAAAATGCTTTCAATAAATCACCTATATGGATCCATGAAAAACACTGCTTGCCACCCGCCACCGGCCCACCAAATCCTAATTTAAATGGTAATAACATTTGACTCAGGGCGCCACCCTTTACCGACAATACCACCCCAAATCTAAAAATTAACACTTCTTTAGCAAGACTTTCTGAGCTCTTTTCCCAGGCAACGACAAGATCAGATAAAAATCCAGTACCCGGGTGTTTGCAATCCTCATTGAAAGGCTGCTCACATAATGATTCAGGATAAAATCCAACTGCAGATGCGCAAAAAATACGTGGCTTATTTGTTAGCAAATCTAAAGCTATCTTTAGTTGCTTACTCGTTTCAACTCGACTATCCCAGATCTCTTGTTTATAAGCTGCATTCCAGCGCTTAACGATATTGGCGCCAGAGAGTTTAATAATTAAATCTTTATCTTGAACTAGTTTATTCAAAACATCCTGACTAGTAAAGGCCGATCGACCAATGCATTCAACTTCATGATCAGCAGACAAGTGTTGCTCCAATGCACCACCAATCAGCCCTGTACCACCCAAGATTAAGATCTTCATCATATCTCCAATAAATTCATCAGCACTTTACTACGCTTTTCCAAACTTACCTGTTAATGGAACAAAAGCATAATCACCCATATCAACTTTTTCTAATTCTTTATTATGTTTAACCCCTTTGATCATTTGTTGCGGATATGTAGCGCCAACTGGCGCAATCAAAATACCACCTTCCACTAGCTGATCAATCAAAGCCTCAGGAATCTTGTCACAAGCAGCAGAAACAATAATCTTATCATAGGGTGCCTGTTTGTCATACCCTAAGCCGCCATCCCATTGTATTACTTCAACATTTTTTATCTTAGCCTTGGTTAGATTTTTTTTTGTAAAGACTACTAACTCTGGCACAATTTCGACTGAATAAACTTGATGAGATAGTTGACTTAAAATTGCCGCTTCATAACCACTACCAGATCCCACTTCTAACACTTTATCCGTCTTCTTTAACTCCAATGCCTCAACCATCATTAATACTGTAGTTGGCTGGCTGATTGTTTGCTCATAACCGATACGCAATGGGCCATCGTAATAGGCTTGCTCTATGGAGTCTTTAAGAACAAACATTTCTCTAGATATTGCCTGGAACGCTTTAAGTACTTTATGATCTTTGATCAGCTTATTTTTTTGTAATTTCTTAAATAAAGTAGCCTTATTCATGCTGTTAACTATACTCCATAGATATAGCTATACAGAATGAACCTTATTAATTCAATTTATTTGGTATTAAGACGTAGATATTGCCACGATCTGTTGAAAAATAAATCCAGCCCTCTGGGCTTTGAACAAGTGCCCTAATGCGCTGATTAAGATCTTCTAGTAAACGCTCTTCTGCAATCACCTCACCTTGCTCGTTCAACTTAACTATATTAAGATGTCGAAGTTTTAAGGCACCAACTAACAAACTACCCTGCCATTCTGGAAAAGAATCCCCTGTGTAATATAGTAAACTTCCTGGCGCAATGGAGGGAATATAGTATTTAGCAGGCTGCTCCATTCCTGCTTTGTGAGTGCCCTCACCCACAGAGGCTAACCCCCAATACTCTTTACCGTAAGAGATGATTGGCCAACCATAATTCTTACCTTTTTCTATTAAGTTGATTTCATCACCACCCCGAGGTCCATGCTCAATCGACCATAAGCGCTTATGATCATTATCCCAAACTAGTCCTTGTGGATTGCGATGACCATAACTCCAAATTTCAGGCAAGGCATTAACTGTATCTACAAAGGGGTTGTCCACTGGAATACTGCCATCACGTTTAAGTCTCACAATAGAGCCTGCATGTAAGGTTAAATCCTGAGCATTTGCTCTAATACCACGATCACCAATTGAAAAATAAATATGCCCACTATCATCAAAAGCTATTCGACTGCCATAATGAACATTGGTGTCAGTGCCAGAGTGTGTTAGCAATAAATCATCCCAATCTTGTAATTTACTACCATTCAAATGAGCTCTAGCTAATGTGGTAACCCCTTGATTTTTAAGTGACTTACTATAGGTAAAATAAATCCAATCACCCTGAACATAATCAGGTGCTTTAGCTACATCCAATAAGCCACCTTGACTTTGTGCCACTACTTTCGGCACTCCTGTTAAAAATACAACCCTGCCAGACTGTGTATTGAGTATGCCTGCCTTTCCGGATCTCTCGGTAAATAATATCTCATTATCTGATATGAAAACCATGCCCCAAGGTATGCCTAAGTCAGACCCAACTTGTCTAAGCTGATAGGTTGCAGCAGAAACAACCGAAGAGAGAAGGAGAATAAGTAAAGCTGTGAAAACAAATCTTTTAAAATCAACCAAAATAACTACTACTTTTTTGTAGATGTTGATACGCCAAACACTGCATACGCAGGGCACCAACTAATCAATACTTCAGTGATTAGCACAACTCCAACCAACCCCCACCATGAGTTTAAATAAACACCTGCACCGATAATAGCAACTCCAAGAATCGCTCTAATAATCTTATCTGTTCTACCTAAATTGCTTTTCATTTGGCACCCCTTTGTTTAGTTAGTTTCTTATAATTCTACTCCACTACCTATACGTTAATATGTTTTATCTATTGCATTGATCGTGGCGTGAACTTTACTTGCAATCTCTTTTGGATCTGGAAAGATATTTGCATCTATGCGCAATACTTTCACTTTCTCACTATTTGTAATTGGCTCTGTAGAGTGAAGTTGTTTTTCCAGAACACTGGTATCTGCATCTGAAACACTACCTCCACCCTCTGTCCTTTTCTGAACGCGACTACGGAGTTCGTCTGCATCAACTTCTAAATCAATAACAATAAAATGTAGGTTTTTATTATCAAAGGCTTGATAAAATTTGTAACGCTCTCTTTCCTTTAAAAAGGTTGCATCAATCACAACGGAATACCCATCTTTAGTAATCATTCTGGTTAAGTCTAATAATCGTCCATAAGTAGCCTTATTCGCTTCCTCAGTGTACATTCCTCCCTGTAATGGGGGGTTAGAAATGCCATGTAATAAGCCAAACAAACGTTTTCTTTCAACATCAGAGCTAATACGAACCGCCATCAATAATTCCGAGAGACGCACGGCAAGAGAGCTCTTGCCACTGCCTGATAATCCATGAAGCATAATGACACTTACTTGAATAGGCTTGGTATAACAGCTTGCCAATTCTAAATAATTATCTACTTTAGCTAAGGCGGTACTCTTGTGCTTAACATCACTTAATTGAGAGTATCGAATAGCTGCTACTTTAGCGCGGACAGCGGCACGGTAAGCACGATAAAAATTCAACAACTTCAACCCTTTATAATCTCCGCTTAAATATAGGTATCCGTTTAAAAAACGCCAAGCAAGTCCTGACCTTCCTCGACTTTCCAAATCCATAATCAAAAATGCTATCTCGCTCATAACATCAATCCAACGAAAGTTAACATTAAACTCAATGCCATCGAAGATTTGCACCTTCCCTTTCCAGTGCACCATATTTTCTAAATGCATGTCGCCATGACATTCTCGAATAAACCCACCTCTGAGCCTTAACTCCATCTCATTAAGCAAGTCTTTCCATTTTGATTTGGTCCACTGCTGTAGTTGTTCAGAATTTTCAATAATATCCTTATCTTTCAATTGTTGTTTGATTTGAATAAAGTTCTCAAGAGCAGATGAAAGAATTATATTTGCATTGCCATATTCAGATCCAACACTAGCTACTGCTGAATTTCTATGAAATTCTGCTATACATGAAGCCAATTCATCAAGCCACTCATTTCTCCAAAGTCTGCTATTTTTTTGCTCTAATAATGCACCTAGCTCCATTTTTCGGTCAAATCGATGCATACGTACAGCGTATTCAACAACATCCTGTTGTTTATCGATTTTATTATTGAGAATAAGGGTCTGTCCATTGCTAAAAATAATGGGCACAACATCTATATAAATATCACTAGAAAATCTTGAGTTAAGGCGCACCTCTTCCTCACAAAAAAACTTACGTTTTTGGAGTGTTGAGAAATCTAAAAACCCTAGATTAAGTGATTTTTTAATTTTATAAGCGTACGCTCCAGCTAGGAAAATATGGGAGATATGGGTTTCAACATACTTAACCCTATCAACCTTATGAGGATAAGAATTTGGGTCTAATAACTGCTGTTCAACATTAACTTTATCCATACAATCACCATGGGGTATTTTGTTGGTGCATGAACTTTTCCCATTGTCAAAAACTCAATAGCAGTCGAATTAAAAATTCTTGCATTATGCTTATAATTCAGACTACTCTATCAATTTAGACTAAGAATTCACAACTTATCTATACTCTTTTAATACCATGGTTATACATCCTAGACATACCCTTAAGTCCACGGCTGTTTAACTTAGCCCACGGCTGAATATCCTGCTGATAGCCTTTATGCCACGGTTTGAATATTTCAGTACCAATCTTGGCTTGCGTATGCACTGATTGTGCATAATCTTTAGCCAGTGTTTGCGCTGATACTGAAGTTCCAGAAGCTGACAATACTGCTGTGACTGCCATTAACATGCTTTTAAGTTTCATATCGTCTCCTATTTATGATGTGTTTATCTTTACTATACACCTCATTTATAACAGACACTACAATATATTAAAGTCACATGTATAGCCATCAATAGGGATAATCACATCAGCTAATTATTTTTTGATTAATTATTTATGAGTGATACAAAATCAGCACAAATTTGGATTGATGCGGATGCATGCCCTGTTGTTATTAAAGAAATCTTGTTTAAAGCTGCAGATCGTACCCAAACCCAAACCACGCTAGTGGCAAACCACGCCTTGCATCTACCGCCTTCTCGCTACCTGAACTTTATCCAAGTAACAGCTGGATTTGATGTGGCTGACAACGAAATCGTTAAACGTTTGAATCAGGGTGATTTAGTCATCACTAGCGACATCCCCTTGGCTGATGAGGCGATCAGCAAAGGTGCCACAGCACTAAGCCCTAGAGGCGAGCTATTTACCGCTAACAACATTAAGTCAAAGCTCAGTATGCGTGATTTTATGGATGTGATTCGATCAAGTGGTGTGCAAACAGGTGGGCCATCGCCATTAAACCAGGCAGACCGACAAAACTTTGCCGGCCATTTAGATCGCTGGTTTAATCAGAATAAAAACTAACGCCAAGTTGGCTTCATGTACATGCCAGGTGTTGCCTCTTCGGCCATAATCTTACCTGGCTCCATCATGCTACGAATGCCTTGATCCATACCAGGCATCATAAATGATGATGGCTGTGGCTGGCTAACTTGCTGTTGAGGCATGCCAGGGTTAAACGGCATCATACTCATACCACCAAAAGATTGCTCAGGCTGCGCTTGACGGTTTGACGAGCTACCTCCAGACCACTGCATAGGATTGTAAGAAGGTTGATTGTAACGCTGTGTTGGCGCTGCATATCGAGAATTAGAATATCTTGGCTGGCTTGAAGGTTGTCCACCCCATGGCATTGAATTACTGCCAAATTGTTGCATTTGTGTCTGTGGCTGTGCAAAATTATTACCACCAAATGATGACATCATTGATGATGGATTACCGAAATTAGCATTAGCCATTGTGCCAACAGCAAGCGCTAATCCCATACAAGCCTTTAAAAAACCAGTTTTTGTTTGTTTCATGTTTTTCTCCCCAAGAGTTAATAAAAAGTACGAGATTGAACTATACCCTGTGAAGATGGCATTAACAAATATTTTGCCCACTATTGGTTATTATTTATCGCGGATAAGCC